>JABEUO010000084.1 GCA_013044415.1 Acidimicrobiaceae bacterium | reverse complement strand
CGGTTTGTTGAGCACCATCGCACCCGTCGAACCGTAGAAGGCCGCATCCCCAAAGCTAAACACACCGCCGTCCGAAGCGACCAACCAATAGCCCTTGCCGTCCGGGGTTAGGGCGGCACCCACTATCGGCTTGTTTAGCGGAAACGAGATCGACCCATAATTGCCCGCACCGCCAACTGGTGTTACTTGACCAGTTGGAGACGTAAGGATGTCACCGATTGGAGTTGGTGCCGGTGCAGGAGGTGGGGCCGGTACGGGTGGTGTTTGAATTGTGGTGGTAGTAGTCGACGTCGTAGTGGAAGTTGGCGCAGGCGCAGGTGCAGGTGCAGGTGCAGGCGCAGGTGCAGGTGCAGGTGCTGGAGTATAACCAGTTCCATCAAGCGAAACCTGAACCGGCGTGCTTTGGGTTGGTTGACTGTTTATCGTAAACGTTCCACTGATGGTCGTTGAACTCGAAGGTGAAAAGACGATTTCGACCACGCAGGTGTCGCCCGAAGCAATGAGCAGATTACTTGAACAAGTTGTCCCGGTGGCAGAAACGGAATAGCCGGGAGGAAGCGACGACAGATATGGCTGATCTAAAACCGATGCCGCAAGCGAGGAGGAAATTGTAAAAGTTTCGCTCTGAGACGAACCAATTGCGACCTGGCCAAAGTTCAATGTGGTCGGGCTTGGGCTTGTTGACAAGACTGCATTCTGGGAGCCATTGACCGGTGTCGACGTCGCTGTGAGGGTAGTCTCTACTGGGCTGAGCGGACTTGCGACGTTTGCCGTTAGGGTCGCAGCGAAGGTGCCCGCTACAGCTGGTGTGAATTCGATCCCGATGCTGCAGCTCTGCCCTGAAGAGAGAGTGATTGGTCCGCCCCCTGCTTCGCAGGAGTCACTTGTAATCGAATAACCATAATCGCTCGAACCGGTCGCCGAAGCGAGTGTAATTGGGGGAGACGAAAGCGGTATCGATCCTCCATTCGCCGTGATCGTTACGGTAGCAGTAGCGGAAGTACCAACGGTGATAGAGCCGGAGGGGGTAAATGGACCAGAGGCGATGCTCAGGTATGGGTACTTTGTGGTTCCAGAGATGAGAACTGTACCGTAACTGGTTCCTAGACCGTCAATTAGGGTCAATTGGGAGGTGTCAGTGGTCGGGGAGGCCTGGCCATCGTAGACGACGTCGAGTTGACAACTGGAGGCAGGCGCAATGGTCGCAGTACAGGTGCTCGATGACCCAACACTGAATACCGATGGATCTGCACCGGTTATCAAGTAAGGGGGATTACCCAATTGGATGGGATCGCTCGCTTGATTTGTGAGGGTCAAGGGATAGCTTGTTTGCGATCCAACGTAGGCGGTAATGGGTACAGAACCGCTGACCAGCTGTACCGAGCTCGTCTCTCCTACCAGGGAAATTGTGGGAGAGTTCGACAACGTGCTAGCGACGTTCAAGGTTCCCTCCGCACTTCCGTAGTAGGTGGGGATGTACGAGACGGAAATTGTGCAGCTCTGACCCGGAGCGAGGGTGCTGGAGCTTGTGCACGTCGTCAACGAAGTGTCGATGGCGAACTGGGAGGAGTCGGTACCCGAGATGGACATGGCCGACGGGCTCGGTTCTGTGATGCTGCTGAATCCCACATTTACAAGGGAGAAAGCTTTTGTCGAGACGACACCCGGGTTTGCCTGGATAGCCGTCAAGCTTGAGTCGGTAAGGGCTAGCGTCGGGGGAAAAGACGCGTTGCAGTCTTTTTCTGCGATGGTGGCAAAGTTCGGGGTACCGAGTCCGGTAACCATGTCGTAACCCGCTCCGGCTGTGTAGTAATTAGTGCTATACCCGGTCACGTCATATACGTCGTTGTTGCCAGATCTGATGTCATTGAATGCGGACGTGTCAACCATTGGATATAAGGCTTGGTTGGAGAGTGCTACGTTTACGTTAGTCGAGCTGCAGGCTTGATCGACGAGACTAAGACCCGCCGCCCAGAGTGGAGCGGACATCGATGTTCCGCCGACCTCGGACCAGTTGCTAACTGAAGTACAGCTGGAGCAGTAGATGTAGTACCCGTGTAACGGGTCCGCTGACGCCGACACGTCAGGCACCATGCGGCAGCCGGATGGGTAGCTGCTTGCAGGGCAATTGCTCGCATAGTCGGTACTCGCTGGGCTGCTTGATGAGACTACTGCCGATTGGTAGTTCGGGAGCGCAAATTGGGTGGAGACTCCTCCCCCGGATGCACCTAAAGAATTGTTCCAGGCAATTTCTTGTGACTTGGCGTAGCCGGAAATAGAGGTTCCTCCAACAGCGAGGGCATTTGGAGAGTCAGCCGGCACCGTGATGGAGAGCAAACCAGGCGAGCCGGAGCATTGAGAACCTCGATCTCCAGAGGCGGAGATGAAAGTCTTTCCCTGTGCAACCGCAGCCGATAACTCTGTATTGACCGATTGGGCTAGACCCGAGCTTGAGCCACTCCCTACTTCACAAACGCCCCAAGAGTTCGACATAATCGGTTCATTTGTGCTAGCAACCCATTGCGATATCGCATCGAGTAAGCCTGTGGAGCTATTTGGAGCACTATAAACAACTAGGCCCGAATTTGGGGCTAGCGAAGCGACCGTTTCGAGGTCCCCGGTAACTTCGCTATGACCTGAGGAAGTGCTTTGCGCTCCGCCATCGACCAAAGTGGTAGTTAGTGAGGGGGCATTGGAGCCGAGACAGCTATCAAAGGTAGTGACGTCGGAAGGATTGAAGGTGGCAAATTCTAAGAAAGCGACCGTTTGATTCTGGCCGGACTCGTTGGCTGCATAAAAGGGATCCATCTGGTAGTCGTAACCGAGGACCGATGGTGAGTTAGGGGTCAATTTTCCGATTGAAATTCCGAGCCTTGCGCTTGCACAGGCAGAAGGGCTGTAGGTGGTTGTCGCTGCCGTTGCCATGGCCGGACTACCAGTCGTTATTGAGCTACTCGGTGCGCCTATTGCGCCGGGGGTGAACTTCAGATAGTCAGATAATCCGACAACACTCTGTATTTCGTTTGCGAAGCTTTGCGGCAGGGAGGGAACCTTGATTGCTTCGGGCCTTACTCCGATGCCCGGTATAGATATGGACTGAATCGAGGTATTGAAGGCGCCCTGCATGGCGGAGACCGGCCCGGATATTTCGACTCTCATCCGCCCAACGCCAGTGGTGGTCGTGAGTCCTTTGGCTGCGAAGTAGGAGCTAATCAGGTTGATCGTGGACAAACTTTGCCCGAACTTCTGGCCTACCTCCTGGTGGGTTAGATAATGGTGGTAGTTAGGGTTGCCAGGTGTGTTGACCTCACTAGCGTAGCTCTGGAGCCCAGAATTAGCTTTCAGGGTCAGGATGACCCGCATTGATTCGTTGGCTGGTACCGATCCCTTGATCGTCACGCCAGCTGGCAAGGGGACGAAGGCTGGATTCAAGGGCGACAAAGCACTGGTGGCCGAAGCCGACCCTGCGGGCAATAGCGCCAGCAGGGTGAAGAGTGGAACTAACGCAAGCACCAGCCTGGTCCCGGCAACGGCTTTGGGCATACGAAGTTCCTTCCCGGAGGTACTCTTCAACTGCTGACCCCGCCTAACCCTTCTGTACCGAAAGCACTTTTCGAAAACTCTAGCAGCCACGGCCTTGACCTTGTGACACCGCATCGGCTTGCAAGAGTCTCGTAGCGCCAGAAGGTCTAGATGAATTAAAGATCTGCCTTCGGAAAGGTAGCGAATAGAGCGAGCGAGGACCAGCAATAATGTCTGGCCTGAGCAGACCTAAGTCCCCCCGTCTTTCGAATCTAACGAATCTCAAATGAAACGAATCTCAAATGAAACGAATCTCAAATGAAACGAATCTCAAATGAAACGAATCTCAAATGAAACGAATCTCAAATGAACTGTGTGATTTTGATGTCTTATTTCCGGGCTAAGTGTCCTTTTACATAGAACCTTTTGAGCTGTTTTTCCCTTGTCCTGCTCGCTTTTTAACGAACCGGTCCCTTCTTAGTGTGGAGCTACTGATGTATTTAATGCAAATATGAAGAGGTCCATTTAGATCGGAGGTAGCCCGTAGCCAACGGTTATTGGGGATTTGGCGCCAAAATTAGATCGGCAGAATGACAGATATGTTCTTATACGGATGGCTATCGGTACCGATGATTGCTAAATGCGATTAAATGGTGATTCGAGGAGTGTCGATGATTTGCTCCGGGAAATTTCCGAGCTAAAGGTCGAAAACGCGATCCTCCGGGGAGAAACAGAGCGGCTAGGTTCGGGATCCTCAACCGATGGGAACCTTCGTTTTTCATTGCCCGCCAAGGCGTTTGAGGCGACTTCCGCAGGCATTTGGATAGTGTCCGCTGACCTAAAGACGGTAGATGCCAACTCCACTCTGTGCAAAATGCTCGGTTACCGCAGGGACGAATTATTGGGAGGCGACGTCCTCCAGTTTTTCGAAAGCTCGACGCGTGAGAGCATCGGGCCGTTGATCGGGGAATTCGACTACGGGAACCGGATTCTAAGCCACGTCGAGCTACACCGTAAAGACCGAAGCTGGATCCCTTGTCAGATTAACCTGACTCCTTTGGGCGATGATTCGTTAGCCTCGCCGACGTGGTGCATTACGGTGACTGAATTGAAGTCCGAACCCGCTGCCGAAGATGGGCTGGGTAGGTCCGAGAATCGCATATACGACATTTTTGAGTACCTCCCTGATGCGACATTCGTCATTGACGAAGCCGGCAAGGTGGCGTTCTGGAATAGGGCGATGGAGGAATTTACCGGAGTTCGGGCTGAGGACATTGTCGGCAAGGGTGACTACGAGTACTCCATCCCCTTCTACGGCGACAAGAGGCCCATGATCATTGATCTAGCTCTGAATCCCGAGGGGAATTTTGAATTCGAATATTCCAAGGTTCTGATCCGAGACAAGGCTTATTTCGAGATGGAGGCTCTGCCTTCTGCTTACGGCAGGGCAATTTTTGCGACAGCAGCGGCGCTGTATGATTCGGCTGGAAGAATAGTCGGCGCAATCTCATCAGTGCGAGATGTGAACGAGACTAAGTTGACCGAGCGAATGCTGAGGGAATCTCAGGCGCACCTCGTGAACATCATCAGCCTCTTACCCGACCCTACTTTTGTAATAGATAGGGACGGCAAGGTGACCTTCTGGAACCGGGCGATGGAGGAACTTACCGGAGTTCGGGCTGAGGACATTGTCGGCAAGGGTGACTACGAATATGCGCGTGCCTTTTATGGCGAGACACGACCCATTCTGATCGACCTGGCGATGTATCCAGACCTGGACATCCCAGAGAGCTATGCGATCTTGAACAGAAAACTCGGGTTTATTTCGGCCGAAACATTTGCACCTACCCTTCCAGGTGGCGGGAGCTTCGTATACGGTACCGCCGCACCAATCTACGACATCAACGGGGAGATTGTAGGGTCGATCGAATCGGTTAGGGACATAACCGATCGCAAGAGGGCCGAAGACGAGGTGCGCGAGTCCCAGCGGCAACTCGAAGACATCATCAACTTTCTTCCAGATGCAACCTTCGTGATCAACAATGAAGGGAGGGTGACCTTCTGGAACAGGGCGGTCGAAGAGATGACCGGCGTAAGGGCCGAGGATATGATCGGCAAAGGCAACTACGAGTATGCGATTCCTTTCTACAACGAGAGGAGACCGGTACTTGGTGACTACGCACGCGGATCCGACGATGACATCCCGGAGAGCTACGCAATGATGCGAAAGGAGAAGGGTTTCCTTTCGGCCGAGACATTCGCCCATGCACTTTCAGACGAAGGTCGATTCGTTTATGCCGCCGCCGCACCAATCTACGACATCAACGGGGATATTGTAGGGTCGATCGAATCGGTTAGGGACATAACCGATCGCAAGAGGGCCGAGCAAGCCCTAATGGAAAGCGAAGTTAGATTCAGAACGATGATGGCAGAGTCACCCCTGGCGACGCAGGTATTTTCTCTAGACGGACTCTTGGTCGACGCAAATCGCTCATCCGAAGAACTTTTTGGTTACCGGATCGTAAATGCTATCGGTAAATACAACGTTTTTGAAGATGAGCAAGTCAAAAATTCCGGGGCCGTTGAACTGATCCGTCGTGTGTGCAGCGGTGAAATTGTGCCCGAGATGGAGCTCAAGTTCAATCCGGCGATTAGCTTTGGCGGTTACTCGAAACTGGTTTGGTTGAGGTGTCGTTTCTATCTACTCCACAACCTCAATGGGCTTGCCGATAATTTCGTTGTTCTTTTTGAGGACATTACCGAGCTCAAGCGCTACCAGCAGAATCTTGAAGAGATGATCGAAGAGCGCACCGCCGAACTCTCTCAGGCCAAGGTCGACGCCGAAGCGGCCACTCGAGCGAAGAGCGACTTCTTGGCGAACATGAGCCACGAGATTCGCACGCCAATGAATGCCATATTGGGTTTTGCTGGACTTGCACTTAAGACCGACCTCTCGGTCAAGCAGAGGGACTATGTGTCAAAAATAGATACCTCGGCGAAGACTTTGTTGGGTCTCATAAATGACATCTTGGACTTTTCCAAGATAGAGGCGGGAAAGCTGGACATCGAGTCGACGGAGTTTCGTCTTGACGAAGTGATGAACAACGTTGCGGGAATGTTGGCGGGTCAAGCCTCAAAGAAGGGGATAGAATTTCTCAATTCGCTTGCACCTGACGTGCCAACTGCCCTGATCGGTGATCCTCTACGCCTCGGCCAGGTTCTCTTGAACCTATCCAACAATGCTGTAAAATTCACAGATAAGGGCCACGTCTTGCTCAGAGCAGAGACGATACGCTCGGACGCCAATCACTGTCTAATCCGCTTCAATATCCAAGATACCGGGATCGGTATGACTCCTGAGCAGGTTGGTAAGCTCTTTGCCGCCTTTACCCAAGCGGACGCTTCGACAACCAGAAAGTATGGCGGTACCGGGTTAGGGCTGACAATTTCTCAGCGCTTGGTTGAACTTATGGGTGGCAGCATTACCGTGAGTAGTTCGCCCGGAGAAGGCAGTCAGTTCTCATTTACCCTTGAATTTGGGATACAAGAGACCTCGTTGAGCTCCCAGGTTGACCTTCAAAGGGGACTGGCCGGGCTTCGAGTGTTGGTGGTCGACGATAATGACCTTGCTAGGGAGGTACTACTTGAACAACTTGTGCCTTTTGGGATCCTAGGAGAATCGGCCAGCTCAGGGGAGGTGGCTCTTGGACTAATCGAAGCACAAGATGGCGCGCGGCCATTCGACCTCGTCTTCATGGACTGGCAGATGCCAACGACGGATGGAATTGTTGCAGCGAAACGAATCCTGCGCGACTCAAAATTGCAGTCACCGCCGAAGATTATTATGGTTACCGCTTTTGGTCGTGAAGACGTCATGGCAAAGGCCAGGGAAATCGGCGTGACGGGGTTTTTGATCAAACCGATCAACGAGTCGCTGCTATTTGAGAGCATGACGCAGCTCTTTGGGCATGACAAATCACTTTTGAGCTCCCCATGGGAATCATCGCCGGATTTGGTTCCAGAGATGGTCGGGACGAAAGTGCTTTTAGTCGAGGACACGGTCATGAATCAGGAGCTTGCTACCGAGATCCTGGGAAGCGCCGGGATTTCGGTGGTAGTGGCAGGCGACGGCCAGCAGGCTCTCGACCTTATCGATACTGATAAATTTGACCTAGTTCTGATGGACGTGCAAATGCCGGTGATGGGAGGTTACGAAGCAACCAGGCTCATTAGGGAGATGCCGAAGTTCAAAGATTTGCCGATCATTGCTATGACCGCACACGCTATGGCAGGGGCTAAAGAGGAGTGCCTTGACGCAGGCATGAATGACTACGTGACGAAGCCAATCGACACTCGGGAGTTGTTTTCGGTAATGGCGAGGTGGCTGGGACGAATGGTTGGAGACTCTTCGGCCGGGTGGCGACCGCAGGACAGCAAGATGAATTCCGGCGTGGGAGAGTTAAGTTTTGATTCATTGGTCGGCATAGAGGCAGAAAGCGCCCTCGGCCGCCTAAATGGAAACAGCAAGTTGCTGCTCAACCTACTCAAAACGTTTGTGTCGAGTTATGCGGGGGTGGTAGGTGACATTACTCAGGCGGTTGTCGCAGGAGAGCTTCAGGCCTCCGAAAGGATTGCTCACTCCCTCAAAGGAGTTGCAGGTAGCATCTCTGCGGTCGGAGTCCAGGGGGCTGCGAAAGAGCTGGAATTAGCTTTTAAAGAGGGGGACATCGAAGGTCTGGATGGGCTTCTTCACAGGCTTGAATACGAATTGAACACGGTTTTATCATCGGTGAGCCAATTCCTCGAGAATTTGGAACCCGATGGGGCATCGACGATGCAGGCAGGATCCTCAAATAAGGCGGTCGTCGAAGTGCTAAAGCGGATGAAACCACTGTTAGAGGAGAACAATTTGGCTGCCTTAGATGAGTTCGAGAAAATCGAGCAAATGTCGGGTGCAATTGGACACGTTGACGATATGGCGGCACTTAAGAACTGTATAGACGGTTTTGACTTCAAAGGTGCTTTAGAAGCAATTCAGAGGCTCATCGAGGAGTTCGGGTGATTTTGTCTGTTAGAACGGGGCATTTTAGGGGGACAAGTTGCAGAAAATCCTGATTGTGGATGATGTACCAACGAACATCAAGATTCTTCGTGAACTGCTGGTCGGAGATTTTGAGCTGTTCTTGGCTACCAACGGTGAGATGGCAATCGAAGTGGCCGAATCAAAGTTGCCGGACCTGATCCTAATGGACGTGATGATGCCCGTAATGGATGGCATTATGGCTTGCGAGATTCTTCATACTAGACCAGCCACGGCCACTATTCCGGTCATTTTCATAACGGCGAAGAACGATGTGGAGGACATGGTAAAGGGCTTTGAAGTTGGAGGCGTCGACTATGTAACCAAGCCCTTCAACCCTGCGGAGCTTAACGCCAGGGTTAAGACCCACTTAGAGCTAAAGGCTTCCAGGGAGCAGCTACTGAGATCCCGTCGGCAGCTAGAGGACGCAAACAGACAGCTGGAAGATCGGAATGATCAGCTCAACCAGGCGATCGAACAGCTCAACATTGCGGTCATGACCGATCCACTCACCGGACTCCACAATCGTCGATACATGACTCAGGCAATCGAGCAGGAAAAGCTGAGATTCAAGAGGACCGAGAGGCCTTTCGCCTTGGTAATAGCCGACATAGATCATTTCAAAGTTGTCAACGACACTCATGGGCATGAGTGTGGAGACGAGGTGCTTAAGCAGGTGTCTAGGACGATTTTAGGAATGTTAAGGGAGCAGGATCACGTAGCCCGCTGGGGAGGCGAAGAGTTTTTGATTATGTTGCCCGAAACTGGACTAAAAGGAGCGGAGTTAGTGGCCGACAAGCTTCGAATGGCGGTTGCGGAGACAGTGACCAAGGGCCCCGACGGGGGAGTTAAGGTCACCATGACCTTTGGGGTCGCCGAATTTTCAAACATGGTGTCCGTCGACGAGATTATAAAAAATGCTGACAATGCCTTGTATCAGGGAAAAGAGACTGGCAGAAACCAGGTTGTCGTCTTTTCGCCTCGACTTGGCGCTAACTAAACTCAAAACACCATCACTGCAGAGAAGGGAATGTTTACGTCGTTTATCTGGCGTGCGATGCCGTTACCAAGCAATTCACCGCGACCAAGCAAATTACAGTGACCAATCAAAGCAGTAGTGTACGAGTCGAGAAAGTGCTTTGAGGGATAGTCGCCAATCTTGTGGTTCGCTTCGGCTGGCAAATCGAGCTCTTCCACTTACTTTCG
>JABEUO010000009.1 GCA_013044415.1 Acidimicrobiaceae bacterium | reverse complement strand
TGAAATAGCCGAATCCTTTCTTTCGCACTCCGCAAACCCTCCTGCTCGGTCAGTCTTGAGGGGTAAACAAATGACTGGTGAGGTAAGGAAACTGAATTAATGATCGACACGGCCCTAGAACAAGCGCCAACTGGAAAGCTAGCTTCCATACTTTGTGCAGCGCTTCCAGCCTTACTTGCCATTGCGAACAAACGGTTAGCATTCGGCAAAGCACACCTTCGGCTGGCAAGGCGCCCTGCGACATTTCGAATGCTAGCTCTCCGGGAATCTAATCTGCCCCGTAGTCAGCCTTCTCTTGTTCTGGGTGCCTCTTTTCGTACTCCAACGTGTTAACTATGGCCGCTAGAAATATGAGCATCGCTCCCAAGGTCAGCCAGCTAAGAAGTCCAATTATTGTTCCCAGCGTCCCATAGGTTTGAGACGCATGGCTCACGTACCTACTGAGTAACGAATCGCCAAAACTTACTACCGCCAGCCAGACAACCGCTCCTAGAGCACTGCCAAGGAGATGGTCTTTGTATCCAAGTCCAGGTGGACCAAGCAAAAACTGGACCAGCATGAAAAGTATCAAGTCCAAGATGAATCCGAATGTGAATCCAGCAACCGAAAGTAATAGCCCTGAGTGAAGGCGATTGGTACCAAGGAGCGCAATCGGGATGTTTGAGACAATAAACACCATTCCGAAAAGGACAAAAAGAAGGCCACCCCTCAGGATCTTGGCTAAAAAAGTTCGCGCTTTTGGGTCATCGAGACGCCAAATCTTCCCTAACCCCGATTCCAAAGCAAATGTAAGCCTGGACCCGCTCCATAGTGATCCTACTAAGCCCGCTGATCCCGCTAAATATGCTGTTTTCAACTTTCCGCTTGGCAGATATCCGGCGAGAAAGGGGAAGTTGGAGTCAACCGAATTCACTACCGTATCCCTAAAGTTCTGATGTCCGCTAAACGCAATGTTTAATATCGAGCTAAAGAGCAGTAGAAGAGGGAAGAGGGAGAAAAAGCTCAAGTAGGCGACTTTCGTTGTCCAAAGACCAATCGAATCGGAGCGATAGCGCTTCGATATAAAGGATATCCAACCCGTGCTTACTCTTATATAGTTTCGGAGATCATGCCGATTCAGTCCCGACCGCTGCATATGAGGGATCTTTAGCGTGTATCACCGGAGGCACTCCTTGCGGAGTTCTCGGCCATTGCAGTTAACGCGAGCTTCGATGGGGTCATCCTCGGCTCGGCGTGCGCTATTAACACGTAAGCGGTGGATTTTTCATTTCCAACCCGGTAATGAGTTAGCCCGAAATCTGAGATCTCCAATATACCAATTGGCCCGGGAAAGTACATATCGCTGGCCTCAACCTCACAATGACCGAGGTCCGTGCAGAGACGGATATTCGACCAGCCGTTGTCTTGTCTATCTCTCAGGGTGCAACATTCTTTACAGGTCGGTTTGCTGCTCAACTGGGACCTCCTCAACTCTGACCCCGTCAACTCAGCTCCTGCCAATTTAGCTCCTGCCAATTTAGTCACGAACGATCCGCCGATGTCGCCGAGAGGTAGTTGACAAGAAGAGTAACACCGATCTACCACCACTACCTTGACTCTAGTGCGCTCTTCTTTATAGCCAACGGTCGGCTAAAGTGCCCCTACCCCTGTTTCAGCTCCCTATTGGCAGTGGGCAAGGATTCCCAACTTCGTTCCATTTTGGCGAGATTGAGCTCTTAATACTTAATTCCGCTAAAGGTATCCACTAGTTTGAGGGCCACCAGAAGGATATTAAATCGGCGCACGTTCACCCACCTATCGCGTGTAACCATCTGACCTTGGCTTCCCTCGCGTTAGCATCCGCTTGGGCCGGGCATGCGTGGTGATAGCTTTCCCTTGGATCTGATTCTCTAACGCGGTGCCGCCCCTGTGTTGCCGGATTCAAGAAGACTAATTTGCCACTCGCATGAAGCTGCTCGTAGACAAACAGTCCTCCCCTCGCTAAGAGCGGGTGCATTTCTAGCATTTGGCCTTTGCCCTAGAGAAATGACCTTGAACTCGTTCGTTGACCTCCCTGGAGTAGAGAACAGCGACGTTTAGAGGTATAAGGATCGACCTTCATGGCGAAACTTTCCGCCTTTACGGATGGGTCTTTTAGCTCCGCCGTCTGGTTGGGGCTGCAAAACATCTCTTCCACCTTGCCACCATGACAAACTGGTCACGCATCTACAAACCGATGCCGGTAGATCAAGTTGCCATCTTTCGCCTACACGCAGAGGCTCGTTTCGGGTGGCACCGTTCCAGTAGCTAGCTGCTTAATTGTTGCACTTTACCTTGAGTTATGAACCACATCGGTCAGGCGACAAGCATCGGACTCTTCCCTAGGTAGGACTTTTGTATCCGGTCGAATTCTGGGTGTTTTCAGCACAACACCTCCAAGTTGAAATTGGTTGAAGAAATTTTGGTTGAAGACAAATCGTCTCGATCGCAATTGAATCTGATTTTGGTGTACTTTGATCGACAGTTTCGAGCAGAGGGTCGATTGGGTTTTTTCACGAAGGACGGGTTTGACCAAGGTAGAGATCGCCTTATTGGACTAGCGATAATTTGCTCTTCTGTTATGGATCCCCCATCCTTCGGCCCCTCGACCACTGAAAGGGCCGTAGTCGACAGTGACCGCCCATGCGTCGCTTGAAATTGGTCTCCTTTTGAACTGCCATGTGCTTCATCATCTATGAGTCTGGCGAGGCTGTGGCAATTTGCAAAACTGCCAGCCGTCTAGCTAGCTGAAAGAAGGTCCCAATCCACGCTTAGGCCCAACTTATCCGCTTAAGCCCAATTAAAGGCGCACTAAAACCCTTTCAAGCCATACAAGGGAGGCCCTCGAGTATAAAAAGGACAAGTCCCGTGGGTCCGCTAGGTAATGACCCAGACCGGGAGGGCACGGTATCGAAAAGCTGTGAAAGGATCTAGCTTTATCAAGGTGAACTCAATCAACTACGACGCCTTTTACCATAGAACTGGAACAACCTACTCGCCTTCAGAAGCCACCGTCGGACCGTGGAGTTCTGACGCACAACACGGTGGACCGCCTGCAGCACTAATCACAAAATCATTTGAAGAGTTCGAGCCTCGAGAAAATACGAGGATTGTTCGAATCGCCATAGAGATCCTTAGGCCGATTCCACTCGGGCGCACAGAGATCAAAGTATCAGTACTACGGCCTGGTCGAAAAATAGAGTTGCTTGGATCGCAGATGTTTGTCGATGACAAATTAGTTATGACCGCTCAAGCCTGGCGCATGCGTTCCTCAATCGATTTGACCGAAGATATTGGTTCTGAACCGGCTCCGCTTCCTCCGACCTTGGAGCCCGAAGCAATGACGTCTGATGAGGTATTCTTTCCCTACGCTGACTCCATCGACTGGTGTTACGTGGAAGGTGGATTCGATTTTTTGGGTAGTTCAACCGTCTGGTCGAGGCCAAAGATACCCTTGGTAGCGGGAGAGCCGACGTCGCCGCTGGCCAGGCTTCTACTGATGGCCGATTCCGCAAACGGGGTCAGCTCCGTCCTACCCTTTAACCAATGGACCTTCGTGCCCGTCGACTTGTGCATATCCATCTATCGGTATCCAAAAGGGGAGTGGTTGGCGATGAGAGCCGAGACTCTCATCGGACCCGATGGCGTTGGAACCACCAGAGCTACGCTTTTTGATAATCAGTCCTCAGTAGGGAGTTCCATACACACTCTTTTTGTTGAACCGCACTGAAACGATATCGGATCTTTTGGCTCCAAAGAGTTCCAACTACAGCTAACTCCAACCCAGGGTCTCCAGAGTCTCCAGAGTC
>JABEUO010000083.1 GCA_013044415.1 Acidimicrobiaceae bacterium | reverse complement strand
GGCCGAGCGTCGAGGTGGCGAGGGTTTCGCCGTCGCTAGCAAAGATGGCCAACGTATCGAGGCTAATCAAGGTGGGCCTATCGGGCAAGGACGAGTCCGTAGAGACGATCATCGCAGACATTAAGAACTACTTTCAGTTGACCGCAAAGGATACAAAGAGGCTCCTACAGTACGCAAAGGAGACCGTCGGTGGGGTACGTTCCCTGGTCGATCCAGAAAAGGACGCAGGCACGATCTCCGACTACATCAAGTGGAGAAACAAGTACTGCGCGATATCATCCGACGCAGCTATGAGGGCCAGAGAACTCTCAGAGGTCTTCCCGAAAACGCCAAAGTTCTCTATCGTCATGCCGGTCTATCGCACAAATGAACTCTACTTACGTGAAGCGGTAGCCTCGGTAACTAACCAGATCTACTCGAACTGGGAACTGATACTGATTGACGATGGCTCCGCGTCACCGTCCATAACGGAACTACTCGAAAGGTTCAATTCCTCCGAGGCGAGGGTGAGGGTCATCCAGCGTGAAACGAACAAGGGGGTCTCCTACTCGACAAACGAGGGAATTGACGCTTCGGTGGGCGACTATGTCGTCTTTATGGACCACGACGACTTTATCGAGCCAGACGCGCTCTTTTGGGTCGCCGATGCAATAAACAGAGATCCTCAAGCGGCCTTGATCTACACCGACGAAGATAAGTCCGACGAATCCGGCGAACTCTACTCGCCGCATTTCAAACCGGACTGGAACCCTTTGATGTTTCTATCCTTCAACTACATCAACCACTTGACGGTGGTAGAACGAGACCTCGCTTCTCAAATAAGGCTTAGGAGCAACTTCGATGGGGCACAAGACTACGATTTTCTCCTCCGGTATATCGAGAAGATAGACCAGGCTCACATAGTCCACATTCCAAGGGTCCTCTACCACTGGAGAGCGATTTCGGGATCGACCGCCCTCAATGAAGACGCCAAAGAGGAGATCGACGAGAGGAGTAGGTCACTTATCCAGGAGTTTCTGGACAGAAACTTCCCCGGCTCGGTCGCCACGCGAGAGAATAATACCAACCGGGTCCACTTCAAGCTTCCCGATCCCCTCCCAAGGGTTGCGGTAATAGTGCCGACCCGGGACGGCTACGAGCTCCTCAAGGAGTCGCTCGGAAGTCTCATGGCGATAACCGACTACCCAAACTACGAGATTTTCGTTATCGACAACCAGAGCACCGATGAGAAAACTCTAGGCTACCTCGGCCAGCTGGAGGCCGACAACAAGATTAAAGTCATCCCCTACGACGCTAAGTTCAACTTCTCAGCAATGCACAACATCGCCGTTTCATCGATCGACGCGGACCTCCTACTACTTTTGAACAACGACACCTCGGTCGTAAAGGCGAATTGGCTTAGGGAGATGGTCAGCCTGATAGACAAGTTTGATAACAAGATTGTCGGGGCTCGACTCTTATACGGCGACGGCACTACCCAGCACGCTGGGGTGATGGTAGGGATGGGAGGAGCAGCTGGCCACTTCGGGCAGGACGTCACCCAGGACGAGCCGGGTTATCGGAATCGATACCGGGTAGTACACAACCTGACAGCCGTTACCGGAGCCTGCCTCCTCATCGACAGAAAGACCTACCTGGAAGTAGGAGGGATGAACGAAGAGGAGCTACCGGTAGCCTTCAACGACGTCGAGCTATGTATCAAAGTGGTGGACGCTGGATACCGGGTGGCATGGACACCA
This sequence comes from Acidimicrobiaceae bacterium, assembly GCA_013044415.1. Taxonomy (GTDB): domain Bacteria; phylum Actinomycetota; class Acidimicrobiia; order Acidimicrobiales; family Acidimicrobiaceae; genus JABEUN01. The sequence goes on along the minus strand of JABEUO010000083.1, from coordinate 4,358 downwards.
TTCGCCGTACTGATCCATCATGAATCTAAATCTCGTGGTTCGGACAATGACGACCCGTGGAAGATAGTCAGGATACAGGGCGAACAGTCCTATCTAAAGCTGAGGTGGCCCGACTACATCCTCGATGACCCGAACTACAACCCAAATATGGACATCATGGGGGCCACCTTCCAACTCGCCAAGAAGCCGCGCTACCCCACCCTCGCTGAATTCGTCGACCTCCATTTCGACTGGGAAAAGGATGCTCTCACGAGTCGCGATCCAAGAAAGAAACTTGATGCGGAAAGGGCACGAAACCTCCGCCACGCCTATGGACTCCGTATTGCCAGAAACCCAAGAGAGGTTAGAAGTAACCAAGATCCGATCTGCTAACGAACGGCAAATTTCCTGGACCGGTTTCCCATGGCTAAAGAAAGGGACGTTCGGTCCCACACACCGTATTGGGAAAGGAAGAACATTTCTCCGGCCGCGATTGTCCTGTGTGCCGGTTTCAAACTCCGTGCCGGTTTCAACCCTGCTGGAGGTGGTGGCATGAGGGGACGGCAACCGATCGGCACTCTGGTGGAATGAGATAGCAATCCCCCGGCTTTATCCGTGGGAAACTCGACTATTTGACCTATGCTTCGAGTTGTGGGTGAAACAACTCCAACCGGAGATCATGAGACTTTGAACCCCAACGCATCGGTCGATAACCTCGGGGATTTGGTGGTCAAAGACGCTATCGATCTGGCCAAGCAGTGGCTGAGAGAATCCAGAACACTAGGAGACCGCTGGTCAGTTTCAAGCGCTAGGAGGCTTTCCAAGCTGACGAGTGATCCGTCCTCGGTCGCCTTTACCATGGCCTTCGCCGACTTGGTACTTCGCCCAGAATCCCCCGCCGTTGCGGCGAAGCAGCTTAGAAAATTAGCCTCGGGCTCTCGGGTACGATTTCTCTCTACGATCGACGTCGCACTGCTGAGGGTAGGCGCGGCGACGTCTGGATACATGCCTAGTTTGGTCATGTCACTGGCGAAGAAAAGGCTCCGACAGATCGTAGGGCCCTTGGTTTTTGACTATGAAGATCCTTCTTTGAAAAATGGACTGGAACGCCTGAGGAACCAGGGATTCAGGGTCAACCTCAACTTGCTGGGTGAGTCGGTTCTCGGATCCGAGGAGGCGGAGCGGAGGCTGAACAAAACTATCGAGCTACTCAACCGACCAGACGTCGACTACGTGTCGGTAAAGGTCTCTTCGATCACCTCCGGGATCAACCTGTGGGACTACGACTACTCCTTGGCGAGGATAAAGACAAATCTTCGAAGGCTCCTCGAGGCTGCCATGGCCCACCATCCGCCAAAATTCGTCAACCTCGACATGGAAGAGTACAAGGACCTCGATCTAACCATCGACTCATTCATGGAGCTACTCAGCGAGGAAGCCCTACTCCGCCTCAACGCCGGTATAGTCCTCCAGGCCTACTTGCCAGACTCATTTGGGGCTCTGAAAAAACTCGCAGAGTTTTCTGCCAAGAGGTTCAAGTCAGGCGGAGCGAAGATCAAAGTGAGGATAGTGAAGGGTGCAAATCTCCAGATGGAGAGGGTCGAGGCCGAACTCCACGGCTGGAAGCAGGCACCTTATACCTACAAGTCGCAAGTCGACGCAAACTACAAAAAAATGTTGGACTGGGCTCTGCGGCCGGAAAATTGCGAGTCGATGTCCATCGGAGTAGCTACCCACAATCTCTTCGACATCGCCTGGGCAAAGCTCCTCGGCGAAAGGAGGGGGGTAAGCGAAGCAGTTGAATTCGAAATGCTTCAGGGCATGGCGCCAAACCTAGCCAGTGCGGTAAGAAATTCGACTTCTAGCCTGCTCCTTTACACTCCGGTGGTAGAAAAGGCCTACTTCGACAATGCCATTTCATACCTCTTTAGGCGACTCGAAGAGAACTCTGGTGGTGAGAACTTCATCCACCACCTCTTTAACTTAACCCCATTTTCGAGGGATTTTGAGATCGAGCGGGCTCGTTTCGAAGCCTCGGTTACTGATAGGTGGAATACCTCCTCCATCGCCTCTAGACGCATCGCCAATAGATCCAAAAACGGACCAAATAGGGAAGGTGAGTTCTTTAATCAGCCCGACTGGGATCCAACGGATCCAGAAAGGAGGGTCCTTGTCAGACGGGCCCTCGAGTCGAGGAAATTCCCTTCGGCACCCCAAAGGGTCGTCGATCGCGAATCGGTAGACGCTATCCTCGCCGACGCCGAAAGGGACCGCTCTACCTGGCGGATGATCCAACCCGGGGTCAAAAGGGAGATCTTCGCTAAGGTCGCTGACACCCTTGAGGAGAGTCGAGCGGAGTTGATCGCGATCATGGCGATTGAGGCAAAAAAACCGATCGTCGAGGGAAATGTCGAGGTCTCCGAGGCGATCGACTACGCACGCTACTACCAACATCAGATTGCTGGAGATGAAACTTTCGACGGAGCGCACCTCGAGCCACTAGGTACCGTCGTAGTCGCCCCTCCGTGGAACTTTCCGTTAGCGATCCCGACGAGTGGAATTATGGCGGCACTAGCCGCCGGAAATTCGGTCATACTAAAGCCCGCTCCCCAGGTTCCCACCACCGCTTACATGCTCTGCGAGGCGTTATGGGCGTCTGGGATTCCAAAAGAAGCCTTGCGATTCATAGACTGTCAGGAAGAGATAGCCGGGGAACACCTAATTGCGCACCCAATGGTATCGGGCATAATCCTCACTGGGTCATACCAGACCGCCGAGTTATTCTTCAAACTCGCACCGGGGAAGGAGATCTTCGCAGAGACATCGGGCAAGAACTCGATCATCGTAGCCGAGGATGCCGATCTCGATTTAGCGGTAACCGATATAGTCAAATCGGCCTTTGGACACGCTGGGCAGAAGTGCTCGGCTGCGAGCCTGGTCATCTGCGTCGGTTCGGTCGCCTCCTCGAAGAGATTCGAAAGGCAGCTGGTCGATGCCACCACGAGTCTCATCGTCGGCGACTCCGCACTCGCCAAGGCGCAGATGGGGCCGCTAATAGAAGCACCCTCGGGGAAGCTCCTAAGGGCTTTGACCTCTCCGTCGGCAGGAGAAAGCTGGCTAGTTGAGCCGAGACAGCTAGATAAGGAGCTGAACTTGTTCTCTCCGGGCATACTCAAAGGCGTAAAGCCGGATTCCTTCTTTGCCAGGACCGAGTGCTTTGGGCCCGTTCTCGGCCTGATTGAGGCTGACAACTTCGAAGAGGCACTTAGGATCCAAAATTCCTCCCCCTACGGTCTAACCGCCGGGCTGCACAGCCTTGACCGAGAGAAGATCGGCTACTTCAAGGATCACGTCGAAGCTGGAAACGTCTATGTAAATCGTCAAATAACCGGGGCGATCGTTAGACGTCAACCCTTCGGTGGTTGGAAGATGTCACAGGTCGGTCCGGGGGCCAAAGCCGGCGGGAAAAACTACCTAGCCCAATTGACCCGCTGGGAAAACCTCACTAACCCGGGGCTACACGGCGAGGTGGATATCGAAATATCCGACATGGTTCGATCGCTATTTTTGGGGCTCGATCCGGCGGATCAGGATTCGCTACTAGCGGCCGCAAAGAGCGACGCATACTGGTGGGAGCAGGAATTTTCACGGTCTCACGACCCGAGTGGCTTAACCTTCGAGGCTAACCTATTTCGCTACCGACCCCTACCACTGATCGCTATCCGCATTGAAAATGGATCTGGAGCACTAGCCGTTGCGAGGACACTGATCGCCGCCAAAAAGTCCAAAAGCAACATTTTTGTCAGTATCGCTCCCGGCTACGACCTAAAAGGCATCCCCTTGGGCTCTACCACCACCCAGAATGAAGGTGACTTCTTGAACTGGGCGCTAGCTAACAGACCAACGAGGATAAGGCTGATATCAGAAAAACCCGGGCGGCTAAGCGCTAAGCTCGGTCCGAGCTGCTATGTCGATGACCGACCAATGATGCTCAACGGCCGCATCGAACTACCGAGATACCTCCGTGAACAGGCGATCTCGGAGACCCTACACCGATTCGGAAACCTCATAAAATACGAAGCGTAACCTTGTTGCTGTCGAAGTACCCGCTACTTGCGCCGGGCCACGAAGACGGGGATCTTTCGGTCGGTCTTTTTCTGATATTCACCATAGGGCGGAAATGCCTCAACGGCCCTTTGCCACCAGATCTCCCTCTCCTCGCCGTCGAGCTCCTCAACGTAGGCGTCAAAGGGTTCGGGACCATCCTGAATCATCACCGCCTGCGGGTCGGCGACCAGGTTGTAATACCAGAAAGGATGCTCTGGAGCTCCTCCCTTCGAAGCCACAATCGCATATTCACCGTCGTGTTCGACCCGCAT
>JABEUO010000008.1 GCA_013044415.1 Acidimicrobiaceae bacterium | reverse complement strand
AGTCGGTCACCGGTTCCGGTACCTCTTGCCCAAGGCGCAACCCAAAGGGAAATCAGAACCACGACGCGCTCTACCTTGTCCATCGCACTAACCATGCCAGCAGGTTGGTCATTTAGGTAAGCGACAATGTTCAGCGGTACCGCTTCCAAACGTGCCCTCCATCGCTCTTCCGTGTCGTTTTGGCCACTCCACTGCTCGAGCGTGGAATCAAAGGACGCCGGAGACTCAGCCAGCGCACTGAGGCGAAGATGTCTCCACATCCTCCAATCCTCAACCCCAATCGATTTCACTTCTATGGACGACATAACCACTCCAACCCGGCTGATTCCCATGAAGTCGTCGACGAGTCAAGTCATGATATGGGACTCTACCCATCTAATCCATGCCAACCAAGTCTACCAGAAGCAAAATACGGACTGAATTAAGGGGCATCTGCATCAACTCCAGAGCATCGCAGAGCGTAAGTTAAGCATCAATGCCCCTACAGATTTTGCTCCAATCCCGGGTAATGGTCACGTGTTCCGGTCCAATCCATCAGAACGACATGTTCAGTACACCTACCGCATTCTCAGAGACTATCGTGCGACTTTGTGTTATGAAGCCAGCTCAGAGGGTAGATTTTCCCTAGTCTGTTCGATCAAGGTGACCAGGTTGTCGATCAATTGGATCAGCATATCCCTGCCAGCTTCATCGGCAAAAGCGCCGTCCTCATCGAACTTCGCATGAGCACCGCCAACGTAGACTTCTGGTCTTGAAAGGACCTTAGAATTTGTAGCGTGTAAGACCTGGCGAAGTTGGTTCTGAGATCTTACAGTACCAAGGACGCCGGGAGATGCTCCGGTTATTGCGACCGGCATATCAGATAAAACGCCCTTTGAGTAGGGCCGAGACAGCCAGTCGATCGTGTTCTTAGTAAGTGCGCTGAAGGAGTAGTTGTACTCCGGGGAAGAGATGATAATGCCGTCAGCAGCACCGACCTTTTGCCGGAGTTCAGCTACAGAACCTGGCAGGTTCTCGCCTTCAAAATCCTCGTTATAGAATGGCAGCTTCTCGAGTCCCTCCAAGACCTCAATTTCTACATTTGACGGGGCCAGTTTTGACAGGGCATGGAGCAATTTTGTGTTCAAAGAGGCTGAGCGAGTCGACCCCGAAATTCCTAGTATCCGAATTTTCTGCTGCAATTTTCCACCTCGAGTAATTTACTTTTCAACTAGTAACCAACCTAACTCTTGCACTAGTTGTTCCCATTTGAAAAAATCAACCTTGTTCTCGCCCCAAAGGTGCCCAACTAAGCTATTGGACCCCTAAAGGAGCAAAATCCAATGTCAGATCGGTCACCAAATAGGGCCCTCACCGTAAAGCATTTGGCAGATAAGGCAAATTGCTTATAGCAAACCTTTAGGTTTGAAATGGCTCTGCGACTGACTTCTGGGCGACGAGTTTTCGAGTCTCGCATAATAGAAAGGAGGACCATGGGCGACGCATTGAGCAAAATAAGCGAGAAGTTACGCCTGTTCATCGAGTCTCAGCAGGTATTTTTCGTTGCTACAGCACCTTCTGGTTCCGGTGGACACGTCAACTGCTCTCCGAAGGGGGACAGCCAAACGCTGAAGATATTAGACGAATCGACCCTGGCGTACCTAGACATCACTGGAAGCGGCTCAGAAACTATCGCCCATTTAAAGGAGAATGGGCGAATCGTAATAATGTGGTGTTCCTTTGGAGAGAAGCCAATGATCGTTCGGGTTCACGGCAAAGGGCGAGTTCACCTCTTAGGTGAGGCAGATTTCGAATCTCACCTGACACCGTTTGCGCCTCGCCTTGGCACTAGGGCGGTGATTGAAGTTAGCGTGGAAAGAGTGAGCAGTTCCTGCGGTTTCGGAGTACCGATCATGGAAACGGTAAAAGAGAGGCCCGACATGACTGACTGGTGCAAGAAAAAGGGTGAAGAAAAACTGGTCGATTACCGCCGACGAAAAAACGCCAAAAGTATCGACGGTTTGGACTCCTTCTCTATTTGACCAAAATGAAGTTGACCCATATCACGTCGACCCAGCTTAAGCCGTCTAGCTCTGCAGCCCTGAATGCCTCTGGAAGCTATCAGCCGCCCAGAGCAAGATTAATTGACTCTAAAGGTTAATTGACCTCTAAAAGGCCAGGCGCCAGTCCCTCCACTGCGGTATCTAATTTCAAAAGAGCTTTGGTTAGCAAACGCGCTGGCCGAGCACCTCTAATCGTCCCAGCTCCATCGGCTAGGTCGTTCCAAAAGATGCCCCAAGCCGAGTCGAGTCGAGTCGAAACAACTGGGTTAAATAGTAACTTCATCGCCGCCAGGGCCAACCTGGGGTTAGCGATTGCTATCCGATGCAGCAGTGACGACGCTTTTTGGTAGTCGAGAAGGTTCTCCTGGATCCATCTTCGATAAAGGGCAGCCGGATCCAAAATACCCATCTCTATGACCCTTGCTGCGGCGACCGAAGAAGCTATCGCTTGGGCAATTCCCTCACCCTGGAGAGGGTTGACCAATCCCGCTGCGTCTCCGACCAGTAACGCCCTCCCCTTTCCAGGCGTAGTGCCAGAGGTACCCATCTTCAGCCAACCGCCCAACTTTTGGGTAGGACTGGCCCCATCCGAAACTACCTTGGCATTTGCCAACCGATGGTAGTAACCCTCAAGTTCTTTAGTCGCTATCGAACCCGCCCTCTTATTGGATCCTACTCCCACACCGACACCCAGGTTGACCCTCCCGCCTGCACTTGGAAAGGCCCACCCATAACCGGGGAAGAGCCTACCCATGGGTTGCTCCCATAGTGAGATGGTAGGTAACTCAATCGTCGCTTCTAGGTAGGTTCGGACTGCGAAGCCGAGTAAAAACTTGCTTGGATCAACCAGTTCAAGGGACTGAGCGACCGTGGATATCGCTCCGTCCGCTCCAACTAGGTACTCCGAATGGAGCTTCCTCCCATCTGGGAGGGCTACCTCATAGCCAGAATCGATCAGGGCTACAGTTCCAACCCGAGCATTTACGAACTCAGCACCCGACTCAAGTGCATAATTGAGCAAGTGATTATCAAATATCTCCCGCGGAGACGACCATCCGACTCCGTCATAGTCGAGACCTTGTTCCGACGGGAGCATCACTGTACTACCCCCCGGGCCGATGATATTGACGTCGGATACCTCTAGCGCTGATTCTGGCCTTGTGATCCCAAGCGAACGAAGGATTCGCACCGCTTTGGGTCCAATAACATCTCCACAAGCCTTATCCCTTGGAAATCTTGACTTGTCAACGATGCCAACGGTGGCTCCCGTGCGCACTAGCGACAGTGCACAGATCGATCCGGCTGGACCAGCGCCGACGACAATGACGTCAAAGTGTTTCATGTTCCACCCACACTACCCGGCATGATTGCAAAATTGTGAACTTGGACTCGACGTCGCTGGTACTCTGTAACTTGCCAGTCAAAGGGCGGAGTTTTCTTCGATGGTGGAAGGGCAGTCTCCATACTCGGCTCGAAGTGATACCGTGCATCAAAGGCATAGTCGCTTCCAAAACTGGGCTCGACAAAAATCAAGCATCGAGCACTTCCCCCACCTTACCACGAACTATCAACTGAAATGTATTTGATATATCAGTAATCAACCCTGTAAGATACGCCAGAGCAGACACCAGTAAGCCTTCGAGCTAACATCCAGAAAAGCCCAGCAGGAGAACGCAATGCCTTCAACCTCTAAATCGACTACACCTCGCATCCAGGAGTCAGACTACGTTCTGACCCTAAGTTGCCACGACCGCCCGGGCATTGTTTACGCCGTGTCGAAGTTTCTTTTCGAGAAGGGTTTGAATATCGTCGAGAGCCAGCAATTTGACGATCATCAAACGGGCATGTTCTTCATGAGGGTCCAGGTTGAGGTAGTCGATGGCTCGGCTATCAACCTCGAAGACCTTAGAATTAGCTTCAAATCCGTCGCCACCACTTTCGAAATGAACTGGCGACTACTATCGCTAGCCGAAAAACAGCGGGTACTCATCATGGTGAGCAGGGCCGGCCACTGCCTCAACGACCTTCTCTTCCGCTCGGCTAACCGTGCCCTTAACATTGAAATACCATTGGTGGTCTCAAACCATCCCGATCTCGCGGGCCTCGCAGCCAGCTACAACATTCCGTATCGTCATATCCCCGTTAGCCCGGACACGAAATTGCAAGCCGAGGCACAGCTGCTAGAACTCATCGAGGATCTCGACATAGACCTCGTAGTCCTTGCGAGATATATGCAGATACTCTCCACTGATCTTTGCAAAAGACTCGAGGGGCAGGCAATAAATATCCACCATTCGATTCTGCCGAGCTTCAAAGGTGGCCGCCCGTATCACCAAGCCCATGACCGGGGAGTAAAGCTAGTTGGCGCTACCGCCCACTACGTGACAGAGGATCTCGACGAGGGGCCAATAATTGAGCAGGAAGTCGCCCGGGTAAATCACTCAATGAGTGCCGAGGAGGTAGCAATGCTAGGCCGCGACACAGAGAGTTTGGCGCTAGCCCGTGCCGTACGTTGGCATACCGAGAACCGAGTGATGCTTAATGGCATCCGCACTGTGGTGCTTCACTAAACAAGCATTCCTACCGGCTGAAAGGCAAATGAAGCCGGGTAACCAAAATTCAGAAATAACGTAAAGTCGCTTGACAGCTTGTCCTGGTTGCAGCCAGAGGTAATCCACGGCAATACTAAAGCCATGAAATACCTCTGGCAGCAAAATTCCACCATCGCCCGCCGAAGCTGTGCCTGAGCCATTAGCTGTCTAATCCCAAACCGCCCACCTGGGTGAGCATTGGTGGGATTCACCTCGTATCCACACCTTTCGGGGTTCTCCCCTATTGCCGGGTTCGGAGATAGCCTCACTGCGGACAGTTTGCGGGGTGGCACCATTGCGACCTCCACTCCCAAAGTGCACAGTCGTCCGAGCATCCGACCCCCCTACTCCGTTGCCACCGATGGAAGTGCTGACCTGCGGGCCGAGGCGCTAATTGAGCCCCAACTGGCATGTTCCGGCTCGTAGTGGAGGTTGAGCGCAGCATCCATCTCCCGATTCCGAGCTCGTCGGTTAGGACACATGGGAGGCGTTCCACCTCCTGAAGGCTTTAAACAGCTTCGGCGACTTTCAGTTCCTTTAATCCGGCATGCTGACTTGGTCTTGTATCCGCCAGATCTATAAACAAAAAGGAATCCTTTCGGATCCCTTTTTTTATACAACACTTATCTCCCCTGGAGCGGACGACGGGATTCGAACCCGCGACCCTCACCTTGGCAAGGTGATGCTCTACCAGCTGAGCCACGTCCGCAGTGCAAATCACTCTAGTCGGAGTACAACTTTCAAACTGTCACTT
>JABEUO010000082.1 GCA_013044415.1 Acidimicrobiaceae bacterium | reverse complement strand
TCATACATGTTTGCATGCCATGTTTGCACCTGTGACTTTCGTCATATACACTCATCGGGTCACCAGATTCTCGGAGACGAAGTTTAAAAAAGGAGGCTCCTAGGTGAGCATTATTGAAAAGGCAGTGGACAGCGCACTGCAGTCCAGTCACTCGCAAGTTGTCAGTAAGCCAACACACCATGCCGACCCGGGTCCACTTGGAGTATTAGCGTTTGCGGTCGGCTCACTTATACTCAACTTCATTAACGCTGGGCTGATCGGAGCAAAAGGTGTTGCGATTATCATCCCGGTTGGGATCGTACTCTCTGGCCTGATCCAGGTACTGGTGGCCGGGCTCGAATATCCGCGCGGGAACACTTTCACGGTGGCTGTGTTTGGGACATATGGTGGTTTCTGGATGATACTTGGGCTCTGGATCGGCTATTACGCCCCTCGGGCAGGCACCGATGGAGGAAAGGCCCTTGGACTCTTTGTGGCCTGCTATGCATTGATGACCTTCATATTTTTTATTGGGTCGCTGAAGATTGAAAAGGTACTAGCCCTAATTTTCGGGCTTATAACCATCGCCCTTACTTGCTCAGCTATATCCAATTGGACAAGCAATGCTGGCATAGGAAAGTTCAGCGGTTGGGTTGGGATCACCTTTGCTCTAGTTGCGTTTTACAAGGCAGCCGCTGATATCTGGCATTCCCAATACCACAGGGAGATACTTCCTTTGGGAAAAGTGGCCCGGTAAAGCTTGTCTCTGGCCTCAGGTGGTCATAAGTTCAAAATTACTAATTTTGCAAGTAGGGCGGTGACCCCCGCACTCCCCGCCAGCAAAAGACTTCGAGGCCAGAACAAAACCGGATACCCTGCGAGATAAGGATTCTCGCAGGGTACTGGTTGTTGTCGCTTTCGTTTTACTCATGAAGCTCATTGGCCATCATGGAGCCGCATTTTTCTTCGACTTAGCATCGACGAAATTTGCAATTCCCCGATTCATGACCTCGGCTAGTTCGTAGAAGGACCAGTTGGGTCCAGCGATGCCGACGAAATGGCTAGCATTAGGTGGCAATGGCTAACCAGTCCAAACGGCGCAACGCCGCCTTCGCCACTAATCCCAACTCTAGCAAAGATAGACCAGTTGTAAGAAAATTAGGATCCACCTCAACCAGTTCAACCAAGGGCCCTCTCAACCTCTGGCGATTATTAGTTGGTCGACCACTTCGAACATCCGAATCCGCAAAGGAGCGGATCAATCCGATTGAAGGCCTCTCAGCACTTTCCCTCGACGCGTTGACATCGGTGGCCTACGGTCCAGAAGCTCTGCTGAGTGTCCTGGCGGTAGGCGGGGCGACTGCGTTGAACGCCATGGTACCGATCACTATTGTCATCGTTATTCTGCTTGCAGTTTTGGTAACCTCTTACCGACAGGTTATCGAGGCATACCCGACCGGCGGAGGGGCGTACGCTGTTTCGAAAGCCAACCTGGGCAGAGACGTTAGTCTGCTTGCAGCGGCCTCGCTAGTAGTCGACTACACGCTCACCGTGGCTGTTTCGATCGCTGCAGGAGTCAGTGCTCTTACGTCGGCGTTTCCAGCACTGGCACCCCAAACCGTTCCCCTATGTCTGGTCGTGCTTGCAATACTTACGCTAATGAATCTGAGGGGACTTGGAGAGACAGCAAGGGTGTTCTTGCTGCCGACGGCACTATTTATCTTCGGTATCTATGTCGTAATTGTGCTAGGACTGGTCCATCCTCTGGCGCTTTCTGCCAGGAATTCGACATTCCATATCCCATCGAAGTCCTCACAGACCCTCGGGATTCTTTTAATCCTCAAAGCGTTTTCTGCCGGGTGTAGTGCTCTGACCGGTGTCGAAGCGATAGCAAACGGTGTACCGTTATACAAGGAACCGCGAGTAACGAGGGCTAAAAAGACCGAGATGCTCCTTGGTCTGATATTAGGTAGCATGCTGATCGGTCTAGCTTCGCTCGCAAGTCGCTTTCACATATTCCCAAATGCTCACCAAACGGTGTTGAGCCAAATCATGGTCATAGCGCTTGGTCGTAATTTCGCATTTATATCACTGTCGCTCGTTGTTACATTGGTCCTAGCGCTCGCCGCAAATACTTCATTTGGAGGACTTCCTATATTGGCGAGCCTTTTGGCCCAGGATAACTTCTTGCCACATAGATTTGCACTGAGAGGAGACCGCCAAGTCTTCTCGGCAGGTATATGGACTCTTGCCTTTTTCTCAGCACTGCTTCTTGTCGGGGTCAACGGCAACACAAATAACCTCATTCCCATGTTTGCGATTGGCGTCTTCACCGGCTTCACCCTTGCGCAAACAGGGTTAGTGATCCATTGGAAGCGGACCAGGCCGAATCGATGGAAATTTCGAGTGGCGATCAATGCCTTTGGTGCAGCGGTAACCGGGATCTCTACCTTGATCTTCCTTTACACCAAGTTCCTAAATGGCGCGTGGATCGTAGTTATCGCGGTCCCGTCGGTCATTCTGCTTTTTTTACGCATCAACAATTACTACCAAAGAGTAGATACAACCCTGCAAGCAGACATAATGCCATCCAAACCGAAATCCCAAAAAACAACGGTGATAGTTCCTATTTCGCAAATCTCGAAACTTACCCAATACGCGATAGGTGAAGCGTTATCTCTTGGGCAGGAGGCGATTGCCGTTTACGTACATAACACCAGCCCAACATCGGATGAGTCTCAGAATTCAAAACTCTCTTCAAAAGGTGATATCGCCCAAGAGTGGATGAAATGGAACCCCGGAGTCCACCTAGAGATACTTGAAAGTGACTACTCTTCCATCGTTACACCACTAGTTAACTATATTGATGAGATTCGCAATTCAATTGACCATCAAATCGTCATACTAATCCCGGTAGTCATTCCCGATAAAGGCCGTTATCGGATCCTGCACAACCAAATTGACCTGCTTCTGTCTGCCGCATTGAGCGGAAGGAGCGACTTAATAATAGCGAGAGCGAAGTATCCGCTTGGTCAGGAATCAAATTAGATAACCATCTGGGATACGGTATTCGCCAAACTAATTCCAGGTCAGACGTAACTGATTTATGCTGGCCCCGGCCGAGTTCCGAGGGAGAGCCGACAAAATTCGCTGGACGGTATACCTTGGCCTCTCCCGAAGTTCATCCGGTGAGAGCGGCCATTGCTGAGGCGAACTGGTTTGCGTGTTCCTCGGAAATTAGTAGGGTTCGAAGTCGTGCGCTACGTTGCAGGTACACAAAGTCTTCGCCGGAAAGTTCAAAATGCCGAACCACTTCAACGTCTACAATGGAATAGATCATTGCTTAGAGCCGAGCCATCCGCTACTGTAGGTCTATTGCAATAGTGAAAGACGTCGGATGATCACCTTCGAGGTAGGAACCCTAGAAGGAGAGTCAGGCGGGAGTCGCTGGTAGTGTTCCACCCTCCCGCTTAGCAGGCGCACCTTACGATCCAGGAAGGATAAGGAAGTAACTGGCTCTCGACGTCATTCAGTAAGACTCAAGGAGAAGCAAAGTGTCCGACAGTGACGGCGACAATATGTGTCCAGTGGTTCATACCGCTCTAGGAAGTAAGTCGAATCGGGACTGGTGGCCCAACCAACTGAATATCGATATCCTGCACCAGCACTCTCCCCTATCCAATCCTTTGGGCAAGAACTTCAACTACAAGGAGCATTTTAAGACTCTTGATGTCGAGGAGTTGAAGCGGGATTTGACCAAGCTTATGACGACGTCTCAGGATTGGTGGCCCGCCGACTTCGGGCACTATGGGCCGCTTTTTATTCGTATGGCGTGGCATAGTGCTGGCACATATAGGATCGCGGACGGTCGAGGTGGGGGTGGTACGGGCAATCAGCGCTTTGCCCCCATTAACAGCTGGCCCGATAATGCCAATCTAGACAAAGCACGCAGGTTACTGTGGCCGATCAAACAGAAGTATGGACTGAAGATCTCATGGGCTGACCTCATCATCTTTGCCGGCAACGTTGCGCTTGAGTCGATGGGTTTCAAGACCTTTGGCTTCGGTTTCGGTCGGGTAGATATTTGGGAGCCCGAGAAAGATGCCAACTGGGGACCCGAGGACACCTGGCTCGGCGACGAACGCTATAGCGGAGATCGGGAGCTTGCCAAGCCATTTGGAGCGGTCCAGATGGGCCTAATCTACGTCAATCCTGAGGGTCCGAACGGTAATCCTGATCCACTCGCCGCGGCGAAAGACATCCGAGAGACCTTTGCCCGGATGGCCATGAACGACGAGGAAACTCTTGCGTTGATCGCCGGTGGGCACACCTTCGGTAAGTTCCACGGCGCAGTTGATCCGGACAATTACCTCGGACCTGAACCCGAGGGAGCTCCACTTGAGGAGCAGGGACTGGGTTGGAAAAACACATTTGGATCCGGGAAAGGCGACGACACCTACACTAGCGGAGTTGAGGGCATATGGACCAAAAACCCTGTGCAATGGGACAATGGTTTCCTTGACAATCTCTTCAACTATGAGTGGGAGCTGACAACGAGCCCAGCGGGAGCGAAGCAGTGGAAGCCAAAGGATCCTGAAGCGCAAGGGACCGTTCCAGATGCTCATGATCCCTCAAAACGGCATGCACCGACCATGCTCACCACGGACATCGCCCTGAAGGTTGATCCCATATACCGACCTATTGCGAAGCGTTTTCAGGAGAACCCAGAAGCGTTTGCTCAAGCGTTTGCAAAGGCTTGGTATAAGCTGATTCATCGCGACATGGGCCCGCTTTCAC
>JABEUO010000081.1 GCA_013044415.1 Acidimicrobiaceae bacterium | reverse complement strand
GCGTGGTCCTTGTCTACGACGTAGTTGCGCAGGGCGGTTCCACCCGCGTTGATACCCCGCCGCTGTCCGATGGTTACGGTCTCAATCGAGTCGACCATTCCGAGGTCTTCACCGGTTCCGTACCTCTCTACCTTCGCCGGATTTACCGTTACCCTCTCTGCGAGGAACTTCTCCCTGGAGGTCTTTGATGATATGAAACAGACATCGAGGGAGTCTGGTTTGGTCGCACTCCTAAGTCCTAGCTCAGCAGCTATCTCCCTGACCGTCGCCTTAGTCATCTCTCCGATCGGGAGTAGCAGCCTATCTAGCTGCGATTTAGTCAGCATCGAAAGTACATAGGACTGATCTTTGAAGGGATCGACACCCCTCGCCAACCAGTTCCCATCTGGCAAGACTGCGATCCGCGCATGGTGTCCGGTCGCTAATAGGTCGTATTCGAGTCGGTCCACTCGACTAAGCAGCTCGCCAAATTTAAGGTGCCTATTACACTCGATGCAGGGGTTAGGGGTCAATCCCTCGACGTGAGCCTTGACATAGTAGTCGACGACCTTCTCCTCAAAGGAGTCGACCATATTGAAGACAAAATGCCTAATGCCAATCTGTTCAGCTACTCGTCTTGCATCCTCGACATCCGATACCGAGCAGCAGCCAGAGTCCGAGACTCCGCCCCAAAGCTTCAAGGTCACGCCGACGACTTCATACCCCGCCTGCACCAGTAGGGCGGCCGCAACCGACGAGTCGACTCCACCCGACATGGCAACGACTACTTTTCTAGGACGATCACTCATAGAACTACTGCTTTCCACCTCGATAGGCGACGCCAAGAGAATTCAGGACCTCTACTAGAACACCTGGGGTATCAGAGATGATCCCATCACAGCCCAACTCAACAAGATAGCCGATCCGTTCTGGTTGATCAACGGTCCATATATGTACCGCCACGCCCCTTCGGTGAGCATAATCTACCAGTTCAGAGGTCAAATATTCATTACCTTGCAAGGTGTCAGGAAGTTGCAGGGCGCAAAAGGCCAAGTCATCAACCTTGGGTTCAGAGGATTGAAAATCCCCATAAAACGAGTAAGCCTCCTCGGTGGACGCGGAGGTAAATATTTCGGGGTCGCACCGCCTGATCCTCCGAAGGGGCTCCAGATGAAATGAGGCCACAATCGTCCGGTCTTTTGCACGATACTGACCAAGCAACTCCGCCAGACGAGCTTCGAAGCCCGAATCGGGACCAAGGTCATCTTTAATATCGAGGTTGAGTATTAGCTCCGGATACTTAGCCAGCACCTCCTCCAGACTGAGTAGGCGAAATCTGTCGTCCTTAGAACGAAGACCCCGATAGGGGAAGGAACCCTGTTGATCTTGAAAGCAGTATCCGGCGTCCATGGAGGCAATCTGTTCGAAGGTCACCTCGCTGATGGCGAGTTTTATCCCGGTAGCACTAAAAAGATCCGAATCGTGATTACAGACGATCACGCCATCGAGGGACATATGAAGATCGAGTTCCAGGGCATCGACACCCTTTTGAAATGCCATTTCAAACGCGAACTCGGTCGAAGCGGGGGCTTCCGCAGCACCACCTTGGTGGGCAAAAGAGAGAACCCTTTTTTTTAGCCATTGGTTATACACACCAGAGAAGCTAGCGGCTCGGGTAGTGTCTTTTTGAATGCTTGATCACATCCTTTTAGACATAGCCGGCGCTATCAGAGCGACAATGGAGAACGCGATGCTCGAACGCTCCTCAATCGAAGAGCGCTTTCAGGTAGACGTCTGGCTTGGTGACATTAGTTTTGAGACCTCATACTCCCTGCCAGGTGAGGCAAATCCCCCCAAGGTTCGGGCCGACCTCAGCTTCGAATGGCCCACTTGGTCTCAAAGCGCTTATCGGTCATGGGCGATCGGTGAGTCCGAAGGCGACAAACCAGAGTTCACGCTACAACTCGCCCTGAGGATCCAAAGACTCTCCGAGCGTCCCAATATGGCGGACATATCCGGGACCGCTCCTCTGTCCTCTCCTGTAATGCTCGAAGGGATTATAGAACTAACCTCGATTAGCGTCGAAGAGAGCCTTGAGATGGAAGAGGGCAACACGGAGTGTGCGGTGGAGTTCCTCTATGAATCGAGCTTCCACCTCTCGGATCCGATCTTGGAAGACCCCTCCAAACTGGAGGGAGAGCTCAAGCCGCTGGGAACTTGGTTAGCGTCAGTCCTCGTGAAGCTCGCCGACCTGCCACTTAGCTACCTACCGCCAGACGAAAACGAAGAATAAACTCGCCTATCCAACCCGGATGGAACCACCATCGTAGTTCCGTTGACCAGTCGCCGGTTGAAGTGGATGCCTTGGCCATTTAAGACTGGCCGGGTTAACTGGATCGGTGGTCACCGAAGGTGGATATCCACCAGTTCCCTCACGATGGGCCCAAGGTCCGTTTCGGGCCTAGCTCCGAAGTGGCTGACCACCTCTTTAGCACACAAAAGTCCAAGCCTCGTAGATGCTTCGAGTTCAAGGCCAAAATATTTGCCCGCTATAAAGCCCGCCGCATACTGGTCGCCGGCCCCCGTGGTATCGACTACCGCCTCTGCGAGGCTCGGGATCTCCACCACCTCATCGTCTTCAAAGCTAAGGGCACCTTGTGGGCCGAGGGTTATCGAGCCATCGACCCCGAGATCCGCTAGCCACTTCGCTGACTCCCGCGGATCATAAATTCCACTTAGCCTCGTCGCTTCATCCTGATTTCCTATCACGGTGCTTACCCCGCTGCGAAGGAGCCTCATGATCTTGGAATGATGCCTTTCGACCAGGTTAGGATCCGACAGCGAAAGGATCACCTTCTTCTCCATTTCGAGGGCGCTGACCGCCAGGGCCATCAAGTTATCGAACATCGCCGGACAGTCGAGGAGGTATCCTTCGACGTAACTGATCGCCGGGATCGAGTCGAGTAGGCCCTTCATCTCCTGGTTCCCAATCTCCGCCGAAGCCCCAAGGTAGGTGAGCATCGTGCGCTGGGCATCTTCGCTAACTAAGACCAAGCATCGTCCCGTGCCCGACCCCAGATCCCCGTGCGGCACTAGACCCCTTGTTGAAATACCGAGGCTGCGAAGTTCCGAATCGAAAACCAGCCCAAAAATATCGTCTTCGGCCCTAGCTACGAGCTCAGAGGGTACCCCCAACTTGGCGAGTCCAACCATCGTGTTGGCAACCGACCCGCCCCCTGCTCTTTGGTCATTGTCAGATGACTCTGGACCTCTTGTGAAGTCTCCCGATCAACGAGTGCCATCGTCCCTTTTGTCAGCCCCAGATCCTCGATAAGTTGGTCTGGTACTTCACAGAAAACATCGACGATCGCACTACCGACCCCCACAACCCGATGATCCGAAGCATCGATCAATTTAAAACCTTTTCCCTCTCAAATGCGAACTGCTTCGTTTCACCTTTAAACGAACACTCCGTGCGAATAGTCCAGGCCAGTTTAAAGGGAACAAACTCTAAAGGCTACTAACGCCAAGGGTCCTCCTTTCGGGACTCGGCTTTCGTCGATCCCTTCTCATGCATGTTCGGCGGCAAAAAATGACCTGCTGCACTTTTTGGTTCGGGCAGTTTCAGCCCGGGCAGCAACCAGAGAGCCGGAGCCTAAGGCAGAAAAGTATTACTTTCGTCAGCCTTGGTAACCACAATTGTCCATAGTTTGAGCTAGGTTTAGCTCTAGTGACTGAAGCGAACCCTTACAAACTGGCGGCCGGCATAAGGCCAATTAGATATCGGATACTCCTCTCCCCTGACCTTGAGTCACTCAAGTTCAGCGGTAAAGAGGAGATCGAACTAGACCTAGACGCCTCCACATCGGAGATCAAGGTCAACTTGGTGGATTTAGAGCTACAGAGTGTGGCTATTGCCCAAGGTGGATCTGCCCAAAGTGCCAGCTGGACCCTCGACAAGGAGATGGAGACGGTCACGTTCTCATTTCCGAATCCACTCTCCCAAGGGAATGCGACCCTTTCGATCGAATTCGAGGGCGAGCTTTGGGCGGGCCTGGCTGGTTTTTACCACTCGGTCTATACCGACGCTAACGGCGAAAAAAAGACCATAGCTACCACACAGTTTGAGTCGACAGACGCCAGGCGGGCGTTTCCATGTTTCGACGAGCCGGAGATGAAGGCGGTATTTTCGATTTCGATCGAGGCCGATTCCGACCTGCTGGTGGTGTCTAACTATCCCGAGGAGTCCTCGGTACCCTCGGTAAAGCCGGGCAAGAAGGTCGTCACCTTCCAGGACACTATGAAGATGTCTAGCTACTTAGTGGCCTTTGTAGTAGGGGACCTAGAGGCGACGGAAGAGACCTACTCGGGTTCGACCCCTATCAGGGTCATCCACCCGAGGGGCAAGGGCCACCTATGCGCTTTTGCCCACGAAGTCGCCGATCACGCCCTCAGATTCTTCACCGACTGGTATCAAATCGAATATCCGGCTCCCAAGCTCGACCTACTGGCGATTCCAGACTTCGCCGCAGGGGCTATGGAAAACCTCGGTGCCGTCACCTTCAGGGAGAATGCCCTCTTGATAGATCCCTCGTCCGCCTCGGTCGAGGAGATGATGCGAGTCGCCGAGGTCGTATGCCACGAACTAGCGCACATGTGGTTCGGGGATCTAGTCACCATGAAGTGGTGGAATGGCCTCTGGCTCAACGAAGCCTTTGCAACCTACATGAGCTATGCGGCGCTGGACGCCTTTAAGCCGGAGTGGAAGGTCTGGGAGAACTTCGCCATCGGCACATTGATGTCACAGGAGATCGACTCTCTATCCACTACCAGGCCGATCGAATACCCGGTGGTATCGCCGGCTGACGCTGGCGGGATGTTCGACCTGCTCACCTATGAGAAGGGCGGATCTATCCTCAGGATGATCGAGCAGTACCTGGGTATCGAGCGGTTCAAAAATGGCATCCGCCTCTACCTCAAGAGGCACGCCTACGCTAATGCTGAAACTACCGACCTCTGGGACGCCCTAGAGGAAGCCACTGGCGAACCGGTTCGAAAGATCATGGACACCTGGATATTCCAGGGGGGGCATCCAGTAGTCTCGGCTAAGCGTTCAGGGTCGAAGCTAGCGATATCCCAGTCCCCCTTTAGGTACCTATCTAGGGAGTCCGACCCTAAAGGTGCGATCGGCGACTCCTGGCAAGTCCCGATGTCAATCGGCACGGGTTCAGGTGGGGGCGAAAATATCCTCCTCGGGGCCGAGACCGCATTGATCGAAAGTACCACTCCGGCCCCATTGATCAACCTCCACGGATCGGGCTTCTTTAGATCGAGGTACGAATCCGAGCTAGCCAGGGAGATATCCAATCGTTACGGTACCCTTGAAACCCTCGAGAGGCTCAAGTTCGTTTCAGATACCGTTTCGCTGGTGCAGGCCGAAATGCTTGACCTCTCCGAAGCCATTGGAATCGCCAGGAATCTAACCTCCGAGCGGGACCCGAACGTCCTTGGGGTACTTCAGAGCCTGGTAGCGAATATAAATCGCATCGCCTTGGAGCCAGAGAGGCCCCTCGTGGCAAAGTTCGCCAGGGAGGTCTTCGGAGAGATCTACGAAGCATTTGGCTTTAGTGCCAGCGAATCTGACTCCCCCCAAGACAGGGTGTCGAGGTCGATAGCGATAGACGTAATGGGGATAGTCGGAGGCGACTCGGAGGTCAAAGACCTATGCTTCGATGCCTTCAGGCAGGACATGGCGGGCGACACAGCGATCGACTCGGACATCGCCTCCTCGGTCATCAAGGTCGTTTCATACCACGGGGATGAGACCGAGTTTGCATTCATGCTCGATCGATATCGTCATCCCTCTACGCCTCAAGAGGAGATGCGCTTTTTGAACGGCCTGGCGGGCTTCAGCCAGTCCAGGCTCGCTTCAAGGCTCGCTTCGATGTGCCTAGGTGAGATTAGATCCCAAAATGCACCCTTCGTCCTTGCAAGGGCGATGGCCAACAGGTTCAATTCGGAGATTATTTTGCGCTTTTTGGAAGAAAACTTCGAAGCGATGAAGGATCAGTTTCCGACCAATGCCCTGCCCAGAATGCTCGATAGTTTCTCTACCTTCTATGCAGAGGAGAACTATCGGCTGGCCCCCGAAGTCAGGCAGTTCGTCAAGGACCACCCACTTGCGATGGGACAAAAGACGGTCGACCAGGCTTTGGAGAAGTTGGAGGTAGGACTCCGTTTCAGGCAAAACTACTCGGGAAGGCTTTCTCAGTACCTCAAATAGCTGTTTTAGTCGCCGATACCGAGCCGAAATGACAATCGGCTCGGCTTCTGAAACCCACCGCATTAGAGTTTTGAGGGCTATCTTTTGGGACCAGCTATGACACAGTTTCCACAACGTCTGAAAGAATTAGCGGCAAAGACCAAAGGCTTTATGCCCGAGGCCGAGGGTGAGGCGCTCTTCCAGCACGCCTTAGCTATCACCGACGAGGTATCGGGACCGATAATCGAGATAGGAAGTTACTGCGGGTTATCCGCCCTCTACCTCGGCGAAGCCGCTCGGATCCTCCCGAGACAATTTGTCACCATCGACCACCACCGGGGATCCGAGGAGATGCTCCCTCCATCAGAGTATTTCGACCCCGACCTTATCGACCCGATCAGCGGCAGGTTCGACTCGCTGTCGACCCTAAGGCGCACCCTTGAGCTAGCGGAACTCGAAGAGTACGTGACGGTAATTGTCGGGGAGTCGACGAGGATAGCCGGGCTAGTCAAAGACCCGATCTCGGCACTATTCATTGACGGTGGACACGGCTCCCTTGCGACCTGGAACGACTTTAGCTACTGGTCGGAAAAGATCGATTATGGGGGCCTCTTGATGATCCATGACGTCTTTGCAGACCCCAACGACGGCGGTAGACCGCCCTTTGAGATCTACACCTACGCGATGCACCTTGGCGACTTCACCGAAATAGCCCAAGTGGGATCGTTAAGGGTCCTTCAAAGAACCCCTCGACCCTAGGCCAGCGCCGACCAAAGCATCCCCGCGAGACCGCCACCGAGTCCCAAGGCGATTAGTGAGTCGGCGATCAAAACCGCAGCTGCGCTGTAGCTTGACCTCTCGTCACCCGGAAAAGTCCTGTTAGCTTCGTAGGCGAAGCCGGTAAAGTAAGATCCGTCTTGGTCCCGGAACCTCTCGGTCATTGCGAGTATACGCCTGGCGTCGTCGCCTAGATAGTTCCCCTGCAGGGCTATCGCCAGCTCCGAGGTCTCCGCTGAGGTCACCCAGGCCGAAGTGGACTTACATTTGACACCCCAACCGACGACGAGTCGATCCTCGATGCAGCGAAAAAGGGTCCGCTTAGCCTGCCTGGCGTCTAGGGCTCCAACCAGCGAAGGGTAGTAGAGGTCCATCGCCCATTCGGACTTGTCTAGAAATAATTCGGGCTTCATGGAGATCGCACACCTGAGTCGACCCTCCGCCTCCCGCCAGCTATCACGGAATTCACCGAACTCATCGGCGAGGATATTTGCAGCCTCAAGAGAGGAGAGGATCGACGAAGATCCGGTGAGCATCGAACCCTGGTGCACATATCCGTCCGGGTCTACCGCCCAGGGGAAGGCACCGTTTTCGAACTGATAGCCGACTACATAATCGATGGCACTTACGACATTAGGCCACATTACCTTGGCAGTCGCTTCGTCCAAACCGCCAGCGAAGGCAGACATAAAGGCCACAGCTAGGTAGGCAGTGGTATTCAGATCCCTACGGGGCTCCTCGACCCCGTTAGTCAAGTAGTAGTGGCAGAACGAACCATCTCTATTTTGGGAGTCGATCAACCAAGCTAGGCCCTTTTCGCACGCCTCAATCTCACCGTAGAGGGCTAGGGCTATGACCACTTCGCAGTGATTCCAGGGGTCTGCATGACCACCCGGATACCAAGGGAACATCCCGTTGTCGAGTTGAAGGCCGACTAGATATTCGACGGTACTTTTCGCTTGGCCCGGACTGAGAACTCCTGGACTCCAGTTCCCTTTGCCAACTCCGAGCTGGGTCACCCTTCGGCCCCCTCTACCTTGTCATTTTCCTTGTCATTTTCCTTGTCATTTTCCTTGTCATTGCGAAGGTAGACGACTAGTGATTTGCCAAGCATCCAGTTAGTCCGCTCCTCGATCGCTCGCATCAGCGGATTTGGGCTAAACATGTCTCTTACCAACCACGATTCATACCAGCTTGCCAAAGGGTGCGAACTCTTCCCAACACCGACCCAGGACTTTATCCACCAGTAGGGGCTATGAAGCGCATGGACCCTCGCAAATCCAAGCACCGAGAATCCGACCCCCTT
>JABEUO010000080.1 GCA_013044415.1 Acidimicrobiaceae bacterium | reverse complement strand
TGGCATGGTTAGTGCGATGGACAAGGTAGAGCGCGTCGTGGTTCTGATTTCCCTTTGGGTTGCGCCTTGGGCAAGAGGTACCGGAACCGGTGACCGACTAGTAGAAGCGGTGAAAGAGTGGGCTCGAAATCAATCGGCCTCGAAGGTGGTACTAGAAGTACGTCGGGCAAACGCAAGGGCGATTGCGCTGTATGAGAGGCACCGATTCAGGGTCCTTGATCCAGCTTCAGGCTTAGATCACTTTGATCTCAGTTGCGAGGGCGAACTCGCGATGGTCTACGAATTGAGCAACAAAGGTTTTTAACATTCTTCGACACAGATCGGTCTCTTAGGATCCGATGACCAGCCTGAGTATGAGCCTTCATAGAGAAATCCTCCGCCAATACCACTATGGCGCAGTCCAAGGAGCAGATGGCAGGCCGTTATCCCCGAACCGCAGGAGCAGATGACCGGCTTTGACGGGTCTTTGAGCACTCCATTAAATAGCTGCCGAAGTTCATTTGGGGGAAGGAAACCATCCCTGTCTACCATTGTCGTCCACGGGAAGGACTTGGCGGTGGGGATGTGCCCCGGGACTCGATCGATTGGCTCGAAATGACCTAGATACCTGTCTCTTGCCCTGGCGTCGAGTATGTAAGCACCCTTTGACCTCGAAATCCTGGAGACGTCGGCGGTAGAAACCAATGCTTCAGATGGCCAGGAATCGGGGGCTGAAATTGGGTTTGTGCTTGGATCCAGTACGGTGTCGTTCAGTTCCACCGGACCGCGCCATGCTTGAAATCCTCCGTCTAGCACTTTGACATCGACAGAAAGTTGGTCGAGCATCCACCAGAGGCGGGCGGCGATGGAGCCGAATTGGTCGTCGTAGCACACGATCCGAATCCCAGACCCGACGCCAATGCTCGCTAGGGCAGCGACGAAGTCCTTTGGACTTTTTAGGGGATGCCTTCCACGGGAAGGTCCACCTGATCCCGTGCATACGGTTTCAACATCGACAAAGATTGCCCCTGGAATATGGCCCTTGCGGTATGAATCGATACCTTTTCTGCCGTCAAGGTACCACCTCGAGTCGAGGACGAGCACGTCTTCGAGTTGATAGATTTCTAATAGTTCTTCGCTCGAGATCATCGGGCTTGTAGGCAGGGCAGAACTGGCAGACATAGACACAGCCTAAGGGGGAATAAGGGCCAAAAGTCACTTTCATCCGTTATGAGGTCGGAGCGCCTTGCACTTATTGGCCTTGGTCGAGACCCGGTTCGTAGCCGTAAAAGTTTTACAACTTTTGGTGAACCTCACTCCGAATGTTTCGGTATCGAGGCTGCTAAGGACCCTGACAGGCGTCTCAGAGCGACGGCGCCGTTGGGAATTCTCCTAAAGGCGACAACGCTGATCATGCACTTACAAGGCGTGGTATGGCTGCTTCTTTCGTGGGGCCTTTCAGTGAGGCACAGCTTTCGATATTACGCAAATACGTTGAGCAACCGAATCGACCAGGCGAATAACTTGCGATTTGCCGCCGCTGTAGGACTTCGTTCTCTCGCTGTGGAACGGTAGCTGGGTGACTTAGGCAGCCTATTTGATTTGGGTCAGTTGTAAGGCGCCTGGCCTAACTATGGAAGGGTAGGTGACCTTCGCTGAGGTGATTCCCGAGCCGTTATGATCTTTAGTTAGCCGGAAAGTCCGCGAGCCTTGAGATATGAGCTTCATGCTGATTACTCAACCGACCTGACTTAACGTGGGGGCGGCTTGAGGTAGAAGTTTTCGTCAAACTTGGTAAATCCCGAGGGAGCTGGTCGTGGAAGAAGTAACCGTAAAAGAAACCGATACCGACGGCCCTCACCAACATTCACACCTGACCCATGGACAGGTTGGTCATGGAAGGGCTTTACGCCTTGACAAGAAGCCGATTCTGGTTTTCTGGGAGACCACCAAGGCATGCCCATTGGCTTGTAGTCACTGCCGGGCGCAAGCAATTTCTCATAGCATGCCTGGTGAACTGGATAGTGATGCCTCGAGGCGCCTCATTGAGCAGGTAGCTTCCTTTGGAACACCCCCACCGATCTTGGTCTTGACCGGAGGGGACATAATGATGAGGCCGGACAAGTTCGAACTCATCAAGTATGCGAGTGATCTTGGGATAAGAGTTGCGATTTCGCCGGCGGTGAGTGAACATTTAAGTGATAAATCTCTCGATGAGATGTACCGGTTGGGAGTAAGGTCTGCCTCGATCTCGCTAGATGGAATCGACAAGACTCACGACCTTGTCAGGGGGATAGACGGTCATTACTCGCACACCCTGGAGGCGATATCAAGGCTCTTGGCGCATGGTTTTAGCGTGCAAGTTAATTCGACGGTTATGCGGACAACTTACCGGGACCTTCCAGCGGTGGCTGAGAAGCTGCTTGACTTAGGCGTAAAGATCTGGGAAGTCTTCTTCCTTATCCAGGTCGGCAGGGGAACGGCTCTATTAGAACTAGCTCCTGACGAGAACGAAGACGTGGCCAGGTTCCTTTACGACGTCTCAAGCTATGGTCTTTTGGTTCGAACCGTCGAGGCGCCTTTTTTCAGACGGGTCGCCGCAAATCTAAAGGAGCCAAATTTCGCTGGCCCACAAATACTACCGCCCGGGGATCTATACAGACAGCTGAGCAATGACCTGATAAGTAGGCTTGGCAAGTCCCCAGGACCGGCAAAAGTACCATCGGTCGCAACGAGGGATGGGAAGGGGATAATTTTCGTAGCCCATAACGGCGACGTATACCCATCTGGGTTTCTACCTGTGTCACTTGGCAATATCAAGTCAGCGGAGCTCACGGACATATATCGAAACCACCCTCTTTTGCACTCAATTCGCGAGGCGAAATTTAGTGGAAGATGTGGAGTTTGTGGATATCGAGATCTATGTGGTGGTTCTAGATCTCGAGCGTTTGCCGCCTTTGGTGATCCATTAGCAGAGGATCCAGCTTGTGGGTACCTAATTTCGGACCTTGATTTAGCGGAAAATATTATGGGAGCGAGCTAAGTCTCGTTCCAAGGAAAGTCGAAAAGGTCATCGCTTCTGATTCCGGTGGATGCCCCCCTTAGGGTGAAATACTCTTTGGCGAAAGCTACCTTGAAGTAATCTTCCGGTATTTTTCTCACCCACGAGTCCGGCGCCACTTGGGATTCATGGGCAAAGAAAGCATCCCTTTTCGCTTGAGCGAATTCAGACACATCGACTGCGGTAGTGAGCATGGATTCGGGTTGTCCCATATCGAACTCTTCGAGACGATCAAGGAACTCGTTGGCAACGTCGGCAAACTCAGCAATCTCAGACGCCGCCTTCATCATTTCTAAAAAGTGATCTCGGTTTATGGTAGCCTCATAGATCGCTTTTATTCCGACGAGTTCTCCAGCAAGGACCCCGACCCGATGAACTTGGATGTGGTCAGGGTGGCCATATCCACCATGATCGTCATAGATCGTGAGGACGTCAGCGGACTCCTCTTTGAGAATCGCTTCTAGCCTGCTAGCGGCCTCCTGAATGTCCGCTTGCCAAAAACAGGATGGATTCTCATTGTCGGGAGTACCCATCATCCCGGAGTCTCTGTATCCCAGCCAAACGAGTCTGTCGATGCCGATTATTTTTGCCGCAGCCTCAAGCTCTTTGGTCCTCCGGTCCGCTAAGGTCTCGCCCTCGGCGAGAATTCCCGGTGGGTATTCCCCGCAGGCTCCATCCGTGGCGGTCACGAGAACCACCCTGTGGCCGTCGCGCTTTGCTTTCATCATTACCCCAGCGGTAAGCATGACTTCGTCATCAGGGTGAGCGTGGAAGCAGACAAGTACAGACATGATCCTCGACTTTTCGTTATATTGCCTAGATTCAACGATAAAGATATGAAAAACTTCCAAATCATCGATTTGCATTGGTCGCCGTTAGAAATTAAGTTGCTTGGTTGCTTCTCACAGGCTTGAAATCGCTGGACGGTCGATAAAGGTGGCAGTGGGCTAAATGGTTGTCCTGCCTGGTTGCCCACACGACAATTCCACCCACTCAATCCCATCAGCTTAGAACGAAAATCTCTGGACGTCACAGAGGCCCTCTGTTGCCATTGACGATACAAAGTTAGCTTTTGACCTAAGCCTTGCTGGGCAAATTTACCGCCAATTTACCGCCCAACTATCTTTCTAGCTTGGCACATCGAGTGCTCTACCGACGCCCACCCACTGTCAGCAATGTAGATGGCGACTTCCTCCCCGTCTGCACCAATGGGGTTTGTGGGCGCTTTTGATCAAAGGTAGCAGCGGATAGTTTCGAGGCGGTTTTGGCCAACCGTCTCCGGGTTGCCAAGGGTTATGAGGTAACCTCAAGGCATTTGACCGGCGTGATGAGATCTGCTCTAATCAGGGGAGATCTGGAGTTACGCTATTGGGGCTGGTTCTGGAGGATTCTCAACTCGATCAAGAGTCCTTTAGGAGTGGGAGGCGAAACCGTCTCATAGCTGCTTGGGGGTGGAGTTTTTATACCGATTTCCCAAAAATTCCCATCGGATCCGGCGATTCTCGCTATCAGGTTGGATCCAGTGCGTGATGTTGTCTTTGAGAGGATCTTCCAGCCTCGGTTTCCTAATGCGGGCACAAAAAAGGAATTCAATTTAGCTGCTGGGATAGGTACTTCGAGAATTAGGCCCCGGTCGTAGGCGCCTGCACCTTGATCAAAGTTTTCCACTCCAACCAGTTTCGATGACGAGGGTATGAAGGTCGCCTTTGAGACGTTGGCAGGCAAGTAACCGCCGGTAGATATCTGACTCAGGTATTTAGTTGCTGACATCTCTGGATATGGAAGGGGGAGGTTTGTTGGTGTAGAAGAAGTTGGAACGGCCATAATCGCCCCAATGGCCATTCCTATCAATAGCAACACCCCCACTGCCCATGCAATTCTGCCCTTCAGCTGACTCTGGGATTTCGTGTTTCTCACCTTTCTGGAATGAACCTTTAAGCCAAGCTAGTTTATTGGGGCTTTAAGATTGTTGAGAAAT
>JABEUO010000079.1 GCA_013044415.1 Acidimicrobiaceae bacterium | reverse complement strand
CCTCTAGGGGTGCAAAGCCATTTGTAAGCGGCGCACACGACTGCGTCAAACTGACCCGCTTCGATCGGTAGCCAGCCGATGGCCTGGGTAGCGTCAACAACGGTCATGGCTCCAACGCTTTGGGCCGCCTCACTGATTGCCGCTAGGTCCACTACCTCTCCGGTGGAAGATTGCACAGCGGACGTCGCTACCAGGTCACAACCCTCTGCTACGCGCTCAACTATGTCTCCGAGGGCTACGGGTATTACGCGAATACCTCTGGTCTGCGCGACTAACCAAGGAAAGAGGTTTGAGGTGAATTCCAGTTCTGGTACAACCACTACCTGGCCCTCACTAAGTGAATCGGCGATAATGCCTATCAACTGGGATGCCGAGGCTCCAACGGTAACCGAGCTCGCCCCGATCCCTACGATTTCTGCGAAGCTCCGCCGGGCAAGATCGGTTGCGTCTTGCCATTCCTCCCAGACGCCGGTTCCACCCTTCCAGTTTTCAAGGGCGTTTTGGACCTTGTTAAAGGTCTCGATCGAAGGAATTCCGTAGCTCGCAGTGTCGACAAATCTCCCTCCTGGGTTACTCCACAACCCTGAGAGTCCTGGCATAAAAAGCTCCTCTTTTAGTTATATGACCTAAAGGCTACCGTTTCTCGGCGAGGGGGCACCGTCCTTCGGAGCTGTGGTGAATCGCTAATAATGCATCTGGTCGGCTCTGTTGCTCGATGTATTGACGTAATATCGAAATCGGCGCCCCATCGACAGACCAGCAAAGCGGGAGCCAGACCGGAGCTTGTTTGCACGCCAGTAGTGTTGTCGCAGATCGGAAAGTTCATGATGGAGCCGTCGCCAAGTAACACCCTTCAGACTATTTACCAGCTTCGATTTTGCAACCTTCGGTGGGAAGTTCGCCAACAGGTGCGCATGGTTTGGTTCTCCGTTGAACTGTGCCAAGTAGTGGGAGAGTGTTGTTTAGCTCAGAACCTAAATGGAGGATCGTTCAGAATGATTTAATTGAGCCGTAACATTGTGTCGTTTGCTTTTCAACTTTGTTGCCTTGGGTGTTGATCAGGCGTTTTTGTGGTGACGCTATTTAGAATGAAGCGATGGCACTGTTTGTACTGCGAATATGGCTCGATGATCGTCCAGGTGCGTTAGGCGCCGTCGCAAGTAGAATCGGCGCAGTCAAGGGCGACTTAGTCGGAATAGAGATACTAGAGCGCGGTGGAGGCAGGGCTATCGATGAGTTATTAGTCGATTTGGCAAATCCAGAGCTCGTTTCTTTGATGGCCCGTGAGATTTCCGAAGTAGATGGCGCAGACGTCGAGGATATCCGTCCGGCTTCGGATGGGATGAGAGACGTTCGAATATCAGCGCTTTCATCAATTGCTACTTTGATGGAAATGACCAGTTCAAAGGATTTCGTTTCTGAATTGATCGGTACGGTCATTTTCGATTTCGAATCCGACTGGTCCTGCCTGATTAGACCTAAGACCCAAGAAATGCTGGTTGCTTCTGGGGAAGTTCCAACGAGTAGCTGGCTTAGCGCATTTGTTGAGGGGACGGCTACCCTCGGCAACAGTGGAGACATTCTGGGGCCGGGCGACGTGGCTTGGGCACCATTGGCGGGTTCGGAATTGGTGGTAGTGGTGGGCCGGGAAAAGCGCCCTTATCGAGCGATAGAGCGAGAGCAGCTCAGGTTGATTTGCAGGATAGCCGACGTTCGATACCGGGAACTTTTAGCTAAGAGTGCTGGCTAAACCTTTTTGCGTGTTCGAGTGCTAGCGACCACCTATCATGCCGAGACTTCGGTCCGCTTTTGGATTTCGTCGGCATAAAGGTTCTATCGGATTCATGCAGTGTAGCAATTTCCTCCATGTTGGACCAGAAGCCTGAACCTAGCCCGCTGGCAAATGCGGCTCCAAGTGTTGTCGATTCCAGTGATGCGCTCCGGGAAACCTCGATACCAAGCTGGTCCGCTTGGAACTGGCATAGCGTGTCCATGATTGCCGCCCCTCCGTCGACCCTAAGGTTCTCGATTGGCTTTTCAAGGAGTCCATTTATTGCGCTAATAACATCCTGAGTCTGAAACGCCATCGCCTCGATCGCCCCCCTAACGATGTGGGCTTTCGATGTACCCTGAGAGATTCCAGTGATGGAAGCCCGAACCGACGGCGAGAGGTGTGGAGAGCCAAGTCCTTCAAAAGCCGGTACCAGGACGACACCTCCTGAGTCGTTTACGCTCTGGGCCAGTAAGGATGCTTCTTGATAATCTTTGAATATCTTTAGGTCGTCCCTCATCCATCTCAGGATCGATCCGCAAGCGAATATGGAGCCTTCTATGGCGAAGGTCGCCTTTCCGTCGGGCATGAGCCAGGCAACTGAGACTAATAATCCATGCGAAGGTTGCGGGCGAATTTCACCTGCGTTCACCAGGATGAAGGACCCTGTTCCGTAGGTATTTTTCGCCATGCCAAAACGGATGCACCCCTGGCCCAGAAGCGAAGCTTGTTGGTCGCCGAGGATGCCCGTTATCTCGACACCCCTTAGCTTCGGGTGGATCTCTTGAGCGATTGCCTGGAAGCTATCAAAGCTGCTTTTCACTTCGGGCAAGCCGAGTTCTGACAGTTCGAAAATGTCGACTAGCTCGTCGGAAAAGCGCATCTTGTCTGTGTCGAATAGTAGGGTTCTCGAAGCGTTGGACGCATCGGTGAGGGGGGGCTGGTTGGTCAATTTGTGGGCTATGAAGCTATCCACGGTCAGCAAGGTGACTTTGCAGTCGAGACCAGCTTCCCTGAGGTCTGCCAGGGCCATCTTCGCCTTTGTAGCGCTGAAATAGGGATCTATGGCGAGGCCGGTTAGCTCGCTTACTCGAGGTTCATAACCTTGATTCTTGAGCCCTTCACAATATTTCTCACTCCTACGATCGAGCCAAAGTATCAACGGGGTCAGTGGTTCCATCGTCTTTGAGTCAACTAAGAGAAAACTCTCCCGCTGGTTAGTGATTCCGACACTAGCTACCCTACGATCACCTAGGCCGTCACAGACCGACCTGAGGCACCAAAGGACCGAATTCCATACCTCTGTCGGGTCCTGTTCGGCCTTTCCCATGCCATCGGTAGTCACTGTAGTCTCCAGTGATGCACTTAGCACGGTATTAGCCGCCTCATCGAGTGCCGATACCTTTACCGATGAGGTGCCGGCGTCTATAGCTATCACAACTGCCATGGGGGAAAAGATATCCTTAATGTGCTAACAATTGTGCTAACAATTGTGCCGAAATCGAAACCTCAGGGCGATAAGTTTCGTTAGTGGGCCGAAATGAAGTCTTGCCAAGTAGTTGCTAATCCTTCGGCGATCATTACGTCGGGGGTAAAGCCCCATCTTTCCGTGCCCGAAAGGTCGACGTCGACGCCTCGCATTTCTCCAGATTGGGCATCGATGTGGACCGGCTGTAGGTCCTTTTTGGTCACGTTAGATACGAGCTGCACCAACTTATTTACGCTGATCGACTCGCCAGAACCTATGGGATGAACTCCGGAGACGTCGGCCTTGATTGCCTTTATGAAGGCGCCCGCTACGTCATCTACAAAGACGTAGTCACGATACTGTTCTCCATCTCCATAGATGGCGAACTTTCCGGTACCGGTGGCAAATTTAAAGAGCCTCGGCACAATCGAATCCTTCTGCCACATTTCCGGACCGTATACGTTGGTCAACCTCAAAGACGTCGATGCCATCCCGTAGCAGGAGCCATAAGCGCTCAGTAATGACTCAGCGGCCGCCTTGGATGCACCGTAAGGGGTTAGTGGCCGACTGGGAGAATTTTCGGAGATCTTGGAGTCGCTTTGGCCTACAACTGCGTTTGTTGAGGCAAAGACAAAAGAGGTGCAGCCGCTTATCCTGGCCTGCTCGAGTAGTACCTGTGTCCCTCTGACGTTCACGTCAAAGACCTCTTGGGGTATTTTAATCGAATTCAAGACCGAGGTCATTGCGGCAAGATGAACCACCGATTCGGGCTGGAATCCGAAGGCAATTGCAACCGAATTGGCGTCCCTAATGTCGCATTGGTGATATTCAACCCCATCGACCCTGGGCTCTTTCAAATCGACCACTATTACCTGGTAGCCCTCCTGGACAAGTCTTTTTGTCAGTCGGGTACCAATGAAGCCTGACCCCCCGGTTACAAGCACCCGCACTTTAAATTGACCTCCTTGGGCTTTGATACTCGTGGCGGAACCCGACTGCGAGTACTACGACGTAGGGTATTCATTCTAGTCGTGGATAAGATAGTAGTGGTGATTAATTCCCAAGGTCCACTCGGGCGGCTCGTAGAGCGCT
>JABEUO010000078.1 GCA_013044415.1 Acidimicrobiaceae bacterium | reverse complement strand
GACTAATGGTCCCCTCTTCGAGTCGACCAATCGTAGCGACTCCTCCACTCCTCTGAGCCAGGGCAGCGATTCAGTTCCATTAGGCCCTGATGCAACTAGAGGCATGAAGGGTTCGTTTCGGCCGGAGTACCCCAAATTGAGCCCCGACAAATAAATCACTTAATGGCTCACCCCTCTGAACAGCAAATTTGCTATCGAGGTGGCACAAGTGTGTTAAAAGTTCACTTTTGGGTTGCGATTCTGTTACTTTCGTGTTACTTTTTGTCGAGAAGTAGATCGCTTCTGTGCGTTTCTTGGAGTTTTTTGTGAACTTTGGGAACGACACTCTTCTTAGGGGGTAATCGTGGGGGATCTGTTCGGGCGACGACCGCGCCTTAAGGTGCAGTCGGTCATTATTAAGTCGTTGCTATTTGTCGGTCTATCTGGAGCACTTGCGGCCTGTGGGTCATCGAGTGGTTCGTCGAGCACTGCGACGACAGCGAGCTCTTCGGCCGCCACGTCGGCGCAGAAGGTCAACTTGACATTTTGGTCCTGGGTGCCGGGGATCTCGGCATCGGTTAACCTCTGGAACAGCACCCACCCCAACATCCACGTCACGCTGAATGAGACGACTTCGGGTGCCGCAGGGACGTATGCAAAGATGTTCAGCGCACTCCAAGCCGGAAACGCGCCTGACCTCGGTCAAGTGGAGTACCCACTTCTGCCAAATTTTGAACACGTGAACGGGCTTGTCAACCTGTCACAATATGGAGCGAATAGTTATAAGAGCGACTTCGTACCCTGGACTTGGAGCCAAGCTTCACTTGGAGGTTCGGTGTACGCCATACCACAGGACACCGGCCCGATGGGTCTGTTCTACCGTGCTGACCTCTTTACAAAGTATGGGCTAACGGTCCCGACTACCTGGGCGCAGTATCTCGCCGATGCCCAGAAGCTACATCAGGAGAATCCGAACGCATATATCGCCGCATTTCCCGCTACCGATTCGGGCTGGTTCTCGGGCCTAGCATGGCAGGCGGGGGCGAAGTGGTTCGGAATAAAGGGGAATTCATGGACCGTCAATCTGTCTGATCCAGCGACGATCAAGGTGGCTAACTTCTGGCAGCAGTTGATCAATCAGGGACTGGTAAAGGTGGAGCCGGACTTTGCGAATGGCTGGTACAAGGACCTATCTAACGGTACATTGCTCACCTGGCCGACGGCGGTCTGGGGCGAGAACACACTGGTCACCAATGCATCATCGACGGCTGGTGCCTGGAGAGTCGCTCCGATGCCCAACTGGAATCCATCCTCACCGTCTAATGGGAATTGGGGCGGTTCCACAACTGTGGTATTCAAGGATTCGAAACACCCAGCTCAAGCCGCACAGTTTGCCGAGTGGCTCAATACCAATCAACAGAGCATTACCTCGTTGATCACCAAGGGTGGACTCTATCCGGCTGATATTCAAGGCCAGCACCAGGCGGCGGATAATCAACCGGTCGCCTTCTATGGTAACCAGAACATCTGGAACGTTTTCCGTCAGAACTCGAGCTTGGTGAACACCAACTTTTTGTGGGGTCCGATCATGGTGACGACAGAGACCGAGATGAGCGACCTCTTCGGTAAGGTCACACCGGGATCCACCAATACCCTTGCGGGAGCCGTTGCGCAGACTCAAAGCGCTACCGTGGCGGCAATGAAGGCACAAGGCTTCTCGATCGCCCCTTAGTTGAAAGCGGAGAACTCGAGTCGAGCCGACCCCTCCCCCGGTTCGACTCGAGTGGCCGTTCGACTAGGGAGCAAAAGGAGGTGACGTCGGTATGGTCTGTATTGAATCATCAGTTGCCGTCGTTGACCTTTTGCTCCAATCGGACCGAATCGTTGGCAAGCCGGAAGAGTTTGGTTAGATACCTTTTAAAAGTGGCAATTTGTCGTACTTGTTTTGTCGTACTTGTTGCGTTGTATTTTTAAGGCCAATGTAATAGCGTGTCGTATTTCATCCTAAGGAGACCCTCGTGACGGCAATCCAGAGCGCCGCCAATGACGGAAGCGCAACAAACTCCCCGGTCCCTCCGGCGCTGCGCACCTACACAAAGGTGCGGCCGTGGACGACATTGGGCTTCCTTTTGCCTTTCGGAGTACTTTTCACCCTCTTTTTCCTCCTCCCGATTGGCTATGCAATTTACGAGAGCCTCTTTGCTACCCGAGTTTCGGGACTCGGTCTTGGACCGAATGCAACTTCTACAAAGTTTGTGGGCCTTAGCAACTACATGCAGGTCTTTCGGGATGCTTCCTTTCTCCACGGTTTGGAACGGGTCCTGCTTTTCGGTATCGTGCAGGTGCCGGTGATGTTGATCCTCGCCACGGTGCTAGCCCTGCTGATGGACTCCGCGGTTGTCCGCTTTAAGCGTTTCTTCCGGCTGGCCTTCTTCCTGCCGTACGGTATTCCGGGTGTAGTTGCGGCGATTCTTTGGTCATTCCTCTACCTCCCTGGCTTAAGTCCAATTGTCGCTAGCCTCAGGTCGGTTGGATTTGGTAGTTTCAACTTCCTCGGAGTTCACACGGTCCTATGGTCGATCGCCAACATTGTGACCTGGGAGTACACGGGATATAACATGCTGATTATCTACGCTGGCCTACAGGCCATTCCATCTTCCATCTACGAGGCGGCCCGAATGGATGGGGCATCTGATTTCCAAATCTCGCGTAGGGTAAAGCTCCCAATGATCAGATCGAGTTTGATTCTGACGGCGGTGCTCTCGATTATTGGGACCCTGCAACTCTTCAGTGAGCCACAGGTTTTGCGGGCTATTACGACCACCATACCCTCGTCTTACACCCCCAACCTTCTCGCATATACGCAGGCATTTTCGATTAACAACCCCAATTATGCGGCAGCAATAGCTGTAGTCTTGGCAATCGGCACGTTCATACTGTCCTTTGGATTCCTTCGGCTTGCAAGGCGCCACAGTAATGGGGGGTTGCTCTAAAAATGCGAACAACGACGATCAAAGTTCCCGATCGACACCTGTCGAAGGGCTCACCATGGAACAAAAAGACCGTCACAGCGATGGCATTTCTCTTTGTTATGACTATCTACTTCCTACTCCCGGCGTATTGGTTACTTATCTCCTCTACCAAGGGACCTAGTGCCCTCTATAACTCAGAGGGCCTCCTCTTCAGCCATTTCCAGCTCTTTTCAAACCTCTCGGGACTCTTTCACTACGATGGGGGCATATACGTCCGCTGGATACTTAATACCGTTCTCTACGCTGGGATCGGTGCCTTGCTCGCGACGGTTATCTCGGCTTCATGCGGCTATGCACTCGCAAAGTTCCCATTTAGGGGTCGTGAGTTGATATTTTCGATCATTCTCGGCGGTGGGCTTGTCATTGAGAATGCTTTGGCGCTCCCGCTCTATCTGCTTATGAGCAAGGTGCACCTCACCAATACCTACTGGTCGGTACTGCTACCGAGTATCGTCAGCCCATTTGGCGTATTTCTTGCCCGCGTCTATGCCAGTTCAGCGGTTCCAGACGAACTCCTTGAGGCGGCCCGGATGGACGGTGCGCGAGAGTTTCGCATCTTTCGAACGATATCTTTTCGGATCATGTCGCCAGCACTGGTTACGATATTTCTCTTTCAGTTCGTGGCCATTTGGAACAACTTCTTCCTTCCGCTGGTCATGCTCTCCAATCAGAAGCTCTACCCAGTTACTTTGGGCTTATATTCATGGAATAATGAGTATGGCCAGGCCCCCCAGCTTGTGAGCTACGTTGTAATCGGTTCTTTGCTCTCTGTAATTCCGCTTGTTATCGCTTTCTTGTCTCTGCAGCGCTTCTGGAGGTCGGGACTGACGGCCGGGAGCGTGACGTTGTGAGCGTATTTTTCTGCCTCGCCGGCGATAACTCGAGGAGGTTGCGGTGAGTACTCGGGCTTGGTCAGAGGGACCGCTATTTCGAGACTCTGACGGAATCGGTTTCCTCGCCTACGGTGGAGATTACAATCCTGAGCAATGGCCAGAGGATGTCTGGTTGCAAGATGTCGAGTTGATGAAGCTGGCGGGTGTCAACTTAGTAACCGTTGGGGTCTTTTCCTGGTCCAAACTCCAAAGCGGTCCCGGAGACTACAACTTCGGATGGCTCGATCGTATCCTCGATCTCCTCCATAGTGCGGGCATTATGGTTGATCTCGCCACTGCGACAGCGTCACCTCCCGCATGGTTGGTGGAGGCGCATCCAGAGATCCTCCCAATGACTGAATTCGGTACGAAGCTCTCCTTCGGCTCCCGACAGCACTACTGTCCCTCATCTCCTCAATATCGAGCCGCCGCAGCTGAACTCGCCGCCGCCGTGGCCAATCGCTACCATAACCATCCAGCCCTCCGGCTCTGGCATATCGGAAATGAATACGGCTGTCACGTATCGGCTTGTTACTGTGATATCTCGGCTTCATCTTTTCGCAATTGGCTCAGAAAGCGATACGGAACACTCGAGGCAGTTAACTCTGCTTGGGGGACCGACTTTTGGAGTCAAAGGTATACTTCGTGGGCCCAGATCAATCCGCCAAGGTCTACCCCAACATTTAATAATCCCTCATTGAAACTGGACTTTGCCCGATTCAGCTCTGATGAACTACTCGACTGCCTACTTATTGAGAGGGCTGAAATCCGCCGGGTAGACCAGTCCGTGCCGATCACCACCAACTTCATGGGACTCTTCAGGCCGATCGACGCATTTAAGTGGGCCGAAGCGCTAGATGTAACTTCTTATGATAGCTATCCTGATCCTGCTGACGACGAGGCGCACATTGTCAGTGCGCTCGCCTCCGATCTCACTAGGTCCCTAGGCGGTGGGAGACCGTGGTTACTGATGGAACAGGCTCCAAGTGCGGTGAACTGGCGCTCGATTAATCTCTCCAGGGCCCCAGGTCAGTATCGAGCCCTAAGCCTCCAGGCGATCGCACGCGGGAGCGAGGGCGCTCTGTGCTTCCAGTGGCGTGCATCTCGCTCTGGTAGTGAGAAGTTTCACAGTGCCATGCTTCCCCATGT
Organism: Acidimicrobiaceae bacterium; assembly: GCA_013044415.1. Classification (GTDB taxonomy): domain Bacteria; phylum Actinomycetota; class Acidimicrobiia; order Acidimicrobiales; family Acidimicrobiaceae; genus JABEUN01. The sequence continues at coordinate 10,877 of JABEUO010000078.1, read as the reverse complement.
CGGGACCGAGTCTCGACTCTGGAACGAAGTGGTATCGCTTGGCAAGGAGATTGCCGACCTAGCAGACATCGCAGGGTCTACCGTTAGCTCTTCTGTCGGCATTCTCTTCGATTGGGAGAATTGGTGGGCGCTCGAGATGGAATCACATCCAAGCAGCGACCTTCGTCTGGTCGAGGTGCTGCTCCCTATCTATCGAGGCCTTTTTGAACTTGGAGTGACGGTCGACTTCGTCCACCCGGGTCAGGATTTGAATCCCTATCGACTAATTATTGCCCCCGCCCTTTATTTAATTGGCGACTCACCAGCAGCTTCTCTCGCGACTTATGTCAAAGCCGGGGGGAATGTCCTTGTCACATTCTTCTCAGGTATCGTCGACGACGAGGACCACATCCGACTCGGAGGATATCCAGCTCCGTGGACTGAGACCCTAGGCCTGGTGGTGGAGGAGTTTTTGCCTATTCCCTCCGGCGCTACCGTAACAATGAGTGGAGACCTCCTTGGCCCACTCGGCGGGACGGGGCGATTGTGGTCCGAAGAGATCAGACTAAAAGGGGCAACTGTCCTTCTCAGCTATCTCGATGAGTGGCGAGGGGATCGGCCAGCACTGACCGAGCACCACATTTGTGATGGCACCGCTTGGTACCTCTCAACCCTCCCAGACCGAGAGAGCATGCGAGCCATCCTGCAAATGGTCTGCGAGACATCTGATGTCACTCCGGCCCTAGCTGAGCCAAACGGGGTTGAAGTGGTGATTAGGGGAGGGAACCTATTCCTCATTAATCACACCAAGATCCCCCGGAGAATAGACCTTGGAGTTCCGTTCTTTGATCGCTTGGGTAATACGATGGTCGGCCCAGTGCTCGAAGTCGCACCCATGGACGTGCTCATCGTTGCGGCAGCTGCTCCGGGCGGAGTTTAGGCCATGGCCAAAAAAATAATCGAGGTGGTTGATCACCAAGTAGGTTACCCCGCAAATAGCAACGTGACCCGGGAGTATGTTAGATGATGATCCCAAGCCAGCGTCAATCCCGAATCACCGAAGAGATTAAGCGTCACGGGGCTGTTCGAGTTGCCGAACTAGCCGATCTGTTTGACGTCTCTGATATGACAATTCGACGGGACCTCGAGGTACTTCAGGAATCGGGACTTTTGACCAAGGTTCACGGCGGGGCGGTTACGAGTGGTCGTAGCGCAGAGGAGCCAGGCTTCGATGCCAAGCTCACCCAGAATGCCTTCGAGAAGGCGGCGATCGCCGATGCCGCAGTCGCTCTCGTCCCCCCGGGGGCCTCAGTCGCCATATCTGGTGGAACTACGACGTGGGCTTTGGCCCAGCGGCTTCCAGTTGTCCCACGAATTACCGTCGTGACCAATTCGCTTTCCCTAGCGGTGGCGTTGCACAGGGATCACCCGCATCTCCCGATGATCCTCACCGGTGGGATACCCACCCCGTCGGGGGCGCTGGTCGGTATGGTCGCCGAAGACGCTATCAGGTCCCTCTACGTGGATATCCTCTTCCTCGGAGTCCACGGCATGGATCCAGAAGCCGGTTTTACCACTCCAAATTTGGCGGAGGCCCAAACAAACCGAACCCTTTTGAGTTGTGCTCGCCGGACGGTGGTGGTAGCGGACCATACTAAGTGGCGAACCATTGGTATGGCCAGGATAGCCCCACTGAGCGCAGCTGACGTTCTGATATGCGATGAGGGTCTGGTAGAGGAGGGGCGTCGAGCGCTTTCTGATGGCGTTGGAGAGCTCATCCTCGCTCCTAGTCCATCTACTCACCAACCGAGCGTGAAGGTCGACGAGCGGGAAAGTGATTCGTCATCGGGGATGAGTTTTCTCAAAAAGGCTAAGGGTAATCAGATCTCGTCCGAGGGTGATCCCACCCTTGATGCCTCCTCAAAGAACACAAGGCGAAGTAAGTGAGCACCCAGAAACACTGCACAAGTCCGACTACTCGGACTGCTCAGATCCAACAGGAGACCGAGCCACCGCTAAGTGCAACCCACCAAGGTGGCCCCCCGGTGGCCGAAACTTTCGATAACGCTATCAAGTCTGAATTCGACCCGGATAAAGGTCGGCATCAAACTAAGGAGCCATCCATCACCGATAGTGATGGTGTCGCCCGAAGCATTGCAACACCTACCCCCGCCTTCGGGGTCGCCGAAGAGCCCAAGGTGAAAGCCTCATCTGGAGCTACTCCTTGGGAGGAGACGGAACCGCGAGTTGAACTTGAGGCAAACGGGCTGGTGCGCAGGGTATTTCGAATGCCCGACGGTCGACGCCTTACCCAGTATTCACATAACGAATCCATCGCGACTAGGTCCTTGAAAGAGGGAAATAGAACGTGACCGAGCGTCGATACGACCCTACTTCGGGTGAGTGGGTTACCTTTGCTACCCATAGGCAGCATCGAACATACAAACCCAAAGCCGATTTCTGTCCGCTATGTCCCTCTCGCCCAGGTTCCCCCGCTACAGAGATTCCATTCGAGTCCTTCGAAGTAGTTACCTTTGACAACCGCTTCCCATCCTTCTCTCCAAACCCACCTGTACCCGATGTCGAAGGGAATGGCCTATTTGGGGTGACGACCGCCGCCGGCAGGTGTGAAGTCCTCGTCTACTCGGATGATCACACCAAGACGATGGCGGACCTTTCTATCGAGAGGGTTCGAATGCTCGTCGACATTTGGACCGATCGGTGGGTGGTGATTGGATCTGAGAGGGAAGTCTCCTATGTAATGCCCTTCGAGAACAAGGGCGAAGTTGTCGGCACGACCTTGTCTCACCCTCATGGACAGATCTACGGATACCCAGAGATTCCGCCAAGACCCCTAAAGGAACTGCGAAGTGCGCAGCGACATCTGAGCATAAATGGGACTTGTGTCGAGTGCGATGTGGTAGCTAGCGAGCTCGAAGATGGGCGGAGGGTAGTTGCAAGTAATGAGCGATGGCTCGCCTGGGTACCATTTTGGGCGCGATTCCCCTACGAGGTACACGTTGCGACAAAAATCCACCGCCCGTCACTTGCCGCGCTTGATCAGCGAGACCGGGAGCAGCTGGCTGAGATTCTGCTCGACGTTACCCGCACCTACGATGCTTTGTGGAGCTTTTCACTCCCATATATCATGGCGTTCCATCAGCGGCCGACCAATGAAGACGAAGCTTGGGATGAAGTCAGTCACCTCCATATCGAATTTTCACCTCCGAATAGAACTCGGGATCGACTGAAGTTCCTTGCTGGTTCCGAACTCGCAGGGGGCGCCTTCGTGACCGACGTTAGCCCGGAGGTAGCCGCAACGTCGCTCCGAAAAGCCAGGGCAAAGAAGATATGAAAAACGGTCAGACTCTTAGCGACGAAGTATCCAAGATCACTGATCGCTTCGCCGAACTGACCGGGCACCAACCGGACGGGGTCTGGGAGGCGCCGGGACGTGTCAACCTCATTGGCGAACATACCGACTATAACGGTGGTCTGGCGCTACCATTTGCAATCGAGCGGCACACGACGATTGCACTAAGGTCGCTTGAGCAGGCGGAACTGCGTTGCTTCTCCACCGACTATCCGGGGTGGTCGCTGAACCCGGTCTCTGCGATCCGACCCGGAGCCATTGATGGCTGGCCCGCCTATGTCGCTGGGGTCTTTTGGGCTTTGGTCGATAAGGGTTGGGAGCCCCACGGATTAGAACTCCTCATATCGTCCTCCGTTCCAAGCGGGAGTGGATTATCATCGTCCGCCGCCTTGACGGTTTCCACGGCTATGTCGATCAATGATAGGTTCGAGCTCGGTCTGGGCCAGGACGAGTTGGTGGATATCGCCCATCGTGCAGAATCGGAATTTGTTGGTGCACCAGTGGGCAGGCTCGATCAGACCGCAATTGTTGGAGCCAGGGCCAGCAATGCTCTGTTGATCGATTTCGAATCGCACTCCATTTCGCATGTACCACTCAAGATAGGTCCTCTGGTGGTAGTGGATACAAAAGTAAAGCATGCCAACGTCGAGGGAGACTATGCGCAGAGGCGTCTAGAGTGCGAGCAGGCATCCAATGCGCTTGGGTACGCTTCGTTGCGATCCGCAACATTGGAGGAAGTTGAGACCCGACTCTCTGGTACGCTTCAGCGAAGAGCTCGCCACGTAGTAACCGAAAATGCTCGCGTGATGTCCACGGTCGATGCTCTTCGGTCTGGCACCTCAGTCGGCGATGCTATTTTTGCCTCGCACCGTTCGCTCAGGGATGATTTTGAGGTCTCCTGCTTCGAGTTAGACGCGGTAGTCTCGGTCGCTGAGAGATGTGGAGCTATCGGCGCTCGAATGGTGGGTGGCGGCTTCGGTGGTTCAGCGGTGGTCGTCGGCGTCGAGGTCGAGCTGCTCCAGCGGGAGATCGATAGCGCCTTTTCCAAGGTGGCTGGGGTAATTCCAGAGGCATTTGAGGTTAAACCTTCCGCTGGGGCGAGGAGGATCGGCTAGTGATTCTCCAAACACACAAGGCAATCGCTATAAAGTCGAGACAAGCGACCCTAACCGCCTTTTGCCGAGTTGGCACGGAGCAGAATTGTCCAATGAGGAGGTCTTTTCTAAGGGGCGGGAGAGCCTGGACGAGATCGCAAATTGCCTTGGTCGATACAAAGAGGCTCGCTGACCAATTCCGCTGTATTTGTCTGAGACAAAACTTGCCGATACCCCTTTCTGGGTGCGACATAGCTACGCCCATTTCGAGCCGTGACCTTAGAGCTCTAACTCCGCTTTCATTTCAGCGGGCATCACGTTTACAACCGACACTAACTTCCGACCGATACTACTAATAAGGGGAGCAATATGGCCGCCATCTACATGGAGGGTATTACCAAGGTTTATGCCAACGGCTTCGAGGCCGTTAGGCATCTCGACATGGCGATCGCCGATGGCGAATTTATGGTTCTCGTAGGACCGTCGGGATCGGGCAAGACTACGGTTTTGAGGATGGTTGCTGGTCTCGAGGAGATATCATCTGGGATACTTAAAATTGGTGACCGTGTCGTCAATGCCGTTGCCCCTACCGACAGGGACATAGCGATGGTCTTTCAAAACTATGCCCTCTACCCGCACATGAGTGTCGCCGACAACATCGGATTCGCCCTGAAGCTCCGGAAATTACCAAAAGAAGACATCAACCGTCGGGTCGCTGACGCAGTAAAGATACTCGGGTTGACTGAATGGATCGACCAACGCCCGGGCCAGCTATCGGGTGGACAGCGCCAAAGGGTGGCAATGGGCCGGGCAATTGTCCGGGAACCCTCGGCCTTTTTGATGGATGAACCTCTTTCGAACCTCGACGCCCAGCTTCGTGTTTCAATGCGGGCTGAGGTGAGTCGCATCCAACGTCGCCTCGGTGTGGCCACCGTCTATGTCACTCACGATCAGCTTGAAGCTATGACGATGGGAGATCGAGTCGGCGTCATGCGCTCTGGGGTCCTCCAACAGTGTGATACTCCACAAGCACTATACGAGAAGCCAGTCAACATTTTCGTCGCTGCCTTCATCGGTTCGCCGGCAATGAACCTCTACCGAGCGGGGATATCAGCAGATGGCGCAGAGCTAACCCTCGGTTCCCAGAAGTTGCCGATACCGGAAGCTTTCCGTGGGTGTCTCACTCCGTATCGTGAACGATCGGTAATCTTGGGTATCCGCCCTGAGAACCTTCGCATTGCCACTGACAGCGACCCATCCACGATCACCGCCACCGTGGAGCTCGTCGAAGCACTGGGGTCTGAACTCCTTGTGCACTTTAGCATCGATGCTCGACGGGAAACCGTGGAAGGATTCCAAGACGAAGTCCTCCAGAGCGGTTTTGCCGTAACGGGGGAGGGTATTGCCCGTATTGGCCCCCGTAGCAAGGTAGCTTCGAAGGATATCATTCGCCTGAGTATTGAAGCCGACTCTTACCATTTCTTTGATCCATCGTCTGGACTCGCCCTACGCTGAGTGTCCAAAGCAAGGATTTGCCGGATTAACTCGAAAGGATGGCGGTTGTAGTCATTCCCACGAAGCCCAGCCACCTATATCTTGAACGAGTTGGTGAGAAGTGGCCGGTCCGGAGGAGCCTCGATAGTAGATTTCGCACTCGGGCGCACTGACGATGATCGGATCGACAATCCTCCAGGCCTCGGTAACGGCGTCTTGACGCGCAAATCGTGAGAGGTCACCGACAATAGCATCGTTTAGGAGTATCTCATAGGCCTCGGTGCTCGACCCCGATATGCTTGGGTCGGCCACTTCTAGGTCGACGGGCATCGGAATCAGGTCTGAACCAGGTTGTTTGACCTGAAGTCGAAGGGTGATACGCTCACTCGGCTTTAGCTCAAAGCGGAGTTCATTTGGTAGTAGTGATCGTGTCGAGGTGACTCCGAAGAGTCGAGACGGCGGTTCTTTGAAGCGTATGACGGCTTCGGTGCACGTCACATTGAGGTGTTTGCCGGTCCGAATTAGAAAGGGGACCCCGGCCCATCTCCAGTTGTCAATCTCGGTTCGAAGTGCGACGTAGGTCTCGGTGGTCGAGCGGTTGTCGACCCCCGGTTCGTTTCGATAACCCTCGTATTGACCCCGCACTATATGCTCGGGTAGCGGCGAGCGCATCGCTTTTAGAACCTTAATCTTTTCGTCTCTAAGTGCGTCTGGATCGGATGATGCCGGTGGCTCCTGTGCTAATAGCGCAACGAGTTGCAATAAGTGGTTCTGCACTACATCCCTCGTCGCCCCGATCCGATCGTAGAACTCACCCCGTCCTTCTACGCCGAAGTCTTCAGCCATGGTGATCTGGACGCTAGAGATGAAGTTGCGATTCCAGATTGGTTCCAAGATAGAATTTGCAAACCTAAAAACCAAGAGGTTTTGAACCGGTTCCTTGCCCAAGAAGTGATCAATCCGGTAGATCGCCTCCTCGGGCAGGTGGCGATGGAGGTGCTTATTGAGTTCGATTGCCGATGAAGCGTCCCATCCAAATGGCTTTTCAATCAAGACTCGAGCTGAGCGCACCATGCGTCGCGCCGCCAGCCCGTCGACCGCAACTGAGAAGAGTCGTGGTGGAACCGCTAGATAAAAGATTGGATGACGACTAGATCCGAGCGCTTCGCCCAGGGCGTCATAGGTTTCGGGGTCCTCGTAGGAACCCGAAACATAATTCAGCGAGTTGCACATCGCATCGAGGACTGCTGTGTCCACATCCTCTTCTGCCCGCTTTATGGCCGCTGAAGCGAATCGACGAAAGCCTTCAACGTCCCAGGCGGTTGATGCGACGCCAACAATACAGGGAGGAAGGTGACCTCTCTGGGCGAGTCGGTAACAAGCTGGAAGTAGCTTTTTCTGGGAAAGGTCCCCGGAAGCACCGAAGATCACCAATGCATCAGATCGAATACGCTTCTTGGTTGATCCGTGTACTGCACCCGACCCTTTAGCCGAAGTGAGTTGGGATCTGCGGGAAGGTGGCGATGGATTCACTCAGCCATCTCCACTTACCAACGGATGTCCGCCGAAGGCGTGACGCAGCGCCGCAATCGCTCGGTGAGAGTCGTCGCCCATCCCGCGTGAATAGAGGCGGGCGTGAAGGGCCGCTGAAATTACCGGCGTCGGAACGGCCAAGTCGATCGCCTCTTTGATGCTCCAACGCCCCTCACCGGAGTCGGGTGCGTAGGCCGGGTACTGCGAGAGGTCTGCATTTTGTTCCAGGGTTTCGCTTAAGAGGTCCAATAACCATGAGCGAACCACACTCCCGTTGCGCCAGGCTCCGATGGTGGCTGGAACATTGAGTCCTAAGGGGCTTTTTTCTAAGAGCTCATACCCTTCTGCTAGCGCCTGCATCATCCCGTACTCTACGGCATTGTGGATCATTTTGGCATAGTGGCCAGATCCGTGTGACTCCGATACGTGAACAAATCCTCCGGGAGTCATCAGGATATCAAAGATAGGCTGTGCGCGTCGGACTGCCGATGCTGGTCCACCGACCATGAGGCAAAACCCCTCCTCGATACCATGGATTCCACCACTGACGCCTACGTCGAGGAAACTCACTTCGGCCGAACCGAGACGACCAGCGTGATCTATGGAGTCGTGAAAATTTGAATTACCGCCGTCGATAACAAGGTCGCCAGGCGGCAAATGAGAGGCTAAGTATTCAATCGTTTGATTGGTTGGGGCCCCTTCTGGCAGCATAAGCCAGATTGTGCGCACACCCACCAGTCGATCAAGTAGTGTATCGAGGTCAGGGACGTCACTCAACTCCTCATTCCGGTCATATCCGATGGCATCTATTCCGCCTGCTCGGACCAGAGAGCGGATCTGATTTCCCATCTTGCCGAGACCAATAATGCCAACTTGCACTTGACTCCCTTCGGCGTTTTGAATCGCCCACATCTCTGTAGCACCTACGGGTTGCAATAAACAGGACCAACAGTGCGCAATCCATTCGAGGACACCTTCACCATTCACCTTAGTGGAAACGGCACCTATTTCACTTATCATTATCCCGTTTGATCAGGATGTTTGACTTGTCCCTGTTTGGCAGAAGGGGGTAAAAGTCTTTTCCATTTTGCCCTCTATTTAAATCCTGCTTCGGTTAACTAATCGATGTCTACGTGGTAGCTGTTTTTGGCGAAGAGGGTGTTTTGGGTGAAATTGGGAGCTCAAGTCGAGTTTCGACAAGCTTTATTCCCACGATCCGATGCTGTCTGAGCAGAAAGTGGGGGATACCACTCCGTGCGGTAGCTCCACGAGAAGAAGGTGAAGTTCTAATCGGTGGTTGGCTAACAGGAGATTTTCTAAGGAAGTTTGAATACTTGATGCAGTCTAAAGGGGCTAAATCAGCAGTTGACGCCTCGGTAGCTTTCGCTTTTATCTTCGTCCAAGCTGGATACGTCCGATCGCTTAAAAGCGAAACGTTACCCTAACGAAACGATGTGCAATCTCCTCTGAAACCCTTACTGTATTTGAATTTTGTCAATACGGCGAACTTAGATTGTGAATCTCTATGTACTGATCGGATAGGTCGTCGTCCATTGGAAGAGGTTTTATTTGGTAAAACCTGGGTGACTTTAGCTGGGCATTTCTGCAGGGCCAACTTGTAGCAAAGTTCAGTTTCGGGCAGCAAATCCATAAGGAGCCCCGGCCAAAGTTCCCTAGATCCTGTTCTAGTTTTCTTTGTGAAATAGCGCGTAATAGTTGAGGAGGGGAGGCGCACCTCCTCGATTGCGGTAGCTAACTCGTGGCGGCAATCTGTCGCAACTACCCGGCTTTGTCGGTCATTGATTCATGGTTTGGAGACGTCGATTAGCACTTTTCCTATTGCGCCACCTTCGACCGCATCGTGGGCCATTGCGGTCTGTTCGAGCGGGAACCGGACGGTTGGTAGTCCAGCGGTATCACCGATAGAGAGCGCTCCATCAGCGAGGGCGGCGCTTACCGCCGAAACGGCGGCATCCTTGGCTTCAGCGGGCACGGTGTAGACAAACACAAACTGGAATCTTGCATTTTGCACCATGTGGTCTCGTAGAGGCAGAGAAACCTCACTCCCCGCTGAGGCTGCGTAGATCGCTACCGTCGCCCCCGGGGCCGTAACCTTCAGGTCGAGTTCGCGGTTAACGGCAAGATTTACTTCCACGACGGAGTTGATACCATTTGGTGCTAACGAGCGAATGACGGCCGACGCATTTTTGCCGAGGTAGTTCACGACGTGATCGGCACCCGCCAAGCGGGCGAGTTCGGCCTTCGCTTCACTACTTACCGTAGTGATCACCGTCGCCCCCGCCCAACGTGCGAGCTGAATTGCGGCATGTCCGACGGCGCCTGCACCACCGGAAACCAGTACCACATTTCCTTTCAAGACGCCTGGTTGAAGGAGTTTCGGTGAACCCTCTGACACCGTTAGGCAACGGTGGGCGGTGAGAGCTGGTATGCCGAGACTGGCTCCGAGATCGTAGGAGGCGGAGTCCGGTAGAGCCACAACATGACGGACGGGAAGTACTACGTGTTCCTGGGCGGTGCCATCGGAGCGTCCCCAGGCTGCCTCCCAGATCCAAACTCGCTGGCCAATTTTGAGTGACTTAACTCCTGCGCCTATTGCATCTACTACTCCGGAACCGTCCTGGTTTGGCACCATTTGTTCAAACGGTGTGACCTCGCCTGGCCGAGTTCCTCGGCGTGACTTCCAGTCGGTGGGGTTTACGCCAGAGATCACGATGCGCACCCGGACTTCTCCAGGGCCAGGCTCGGGTGTGGGGCGATCGATGAGATACAGCACGTCAGAATCACCGGTACGTGAATACACAATGGCTTTCATCCCACAAGCCTACATCCTTCAACGCGTCGACGATCGAGCTACGTTGACAGGCTCGCCAGCGCTAGCTATGCGGGTCGGGAATGTCACAAGTGGAAGTTATCTGCCGTCAGTCGAATTCAACGAGCATTCCGCTATACCTTCAAGTGCTCAGGTCGGCAGTGAGGTAGGTTGAGGGCGCCATAGTTCCAGATGTAGATAGTTCGACGACTGTGGTCACATCTAGGTTTTAGCTGCGCTCTTCGAGAATCGAGTTAGCGCCATCGACCACCACCACAGATCCGATTGTGTAGGAGATCCCGGGTAGACAGAGGACCGCTATCTGACTCGCTACCTCCAATGCGGTTCCTGACCTACCGATCGGAGATCGCCGGCCTGCTTCGATTTCTCGCTCGGTCGCCGAACCCGTCCGGATCCATCCTGGCAGTACCGCATTTACCGTGACTCCGAAGGGGGCTGCTTCAAGAGCTACGGAGCGCATCAAGCCCACCACTGCAGCCTTGGCGGATCCGTAGATAGCCTGACCTGGCATGGACATAAGTGGTCCAGTGGTCGAGGAGACAAATACTATCCT
>JABEUO010000077.1 GCA_013044415.1 Acidimicrobiaceae bacterium | reverse complement strand
TTTTCCCACGTCGGACCCCACAGATACCAAGGTCAGCCATGAGTCGTGAAGTCGTGCAACGAGCGATGTCGATGCCTTCTCGCTTGAGCCCAGCCCAGATGTCTCAATAGCGCCGATCACGAATTGGTTCTGGCCTGTATGCTTTTAGAAACTTCGACATTGGCTCCGCCCTGCTCTAGGCCTAAGTCCTCTCAAGCTTTTTAATCATTTAACGGAACTCTGACGCGGAAAAGTTAGTGTGCTACCTGCCAATGGTAGATACCAAGGTGTCTCCTCCAACTGCATGTTGATGCTGAGCGACCTACTCGGGACATGCCAATCTGACAAAGTAGCTACACTTTAATTACATAAGTAGCTACTAGGAGATCCAAAGTGGAAGTTGGAGTTCGCGAACTTAAGAACAATCTCAGCCGTTACCTTGCCCGGGTCGGAACTGGGACTGAGATCATTATTACCGATCGTGGACGAGCCGTCGCCAGAATCACGCCGGTCAATACGGAGACGACAATCAATAGGTTGATAGCGCAAGGGGTTGTGACGCCAGCCCCCCTAACAAAGCAGGTTGCACCTACAAAACGTGTACACCCCAAGGAGCCCATAAGCTCACTGGTAGCTGACCAGCGTCGGTGATCGCTTATTTCGACACTTCAGCGATTGTGCCCCTCTTAGTCGAAGAGTCTGGTTCAGAGCGAGCAAATCTGCTTTGGAACGAAGCCGACCGTGTTGTAGCTGCTCGGCTCGTCTACGCTGAAGGCTGCGCAGCTGTTGCCATGGCCGCCCGACTTGGGCGTCTCGACCAGGCAGGGTTGCGTATAGCCATATATGAGCTTGATCAGCTATACCGCCAAATGGACATAGTGGAAATATCTGACGAGATTGTTCGACGTGCGGGAGTATTAGCGGAGGAACACTCTTTGCGAGGTTATGACGCCGTGCATCTGGCTTCAGCGGAGGCTGTAAGTGAGGACGGCTTCGTTCTCGTCACTGGCGATGGATCGTTGCTTCAGGCCGCAAGCGCACTCGGATTAGCTGTTGCTAGAACTTGAATCCTCCCACGGCTAAAGTCAGGGGTATTCCGCCTACGCCACCCACCGACACTTTCATTTATATTTTTACCGATAAACCCTGGAGTCAACGTCTTTGGCAGAACTAGCTCATCCTCGTCAAACTCTATGCCAGCTAACTCCGCAGCCCTTAGCGTGCTTGCCCTGTGGTCCGTTTTCCTGGAGACCTAGTCAGCCCGTTGGGATAGATCTCTCATTCGAATAGCACGATAAGCTTCGCTAACACTTCGTCCATAACTGGTGCTGGTACACTTTCCAGCCTGTGGGCATTACGGGCTCCTAACTCGATAGCGCGTGGCTGATCACAGCGGATTATGTCGGTTGTCTTCGTGCCTCCTTCCTGGAGTGACACGACAAAACCCGCAGTCCTAGCAAAGTTGCTTCCAGTGGTGATCGGCAACACAATAGGGGTTCTCGTCAACCGATTAAACATGGTCGGCGACACCACCAATACTGGACACGTGCCTTGCTGCTCATGTTCCGAAGTCGGATCAAGCGACACGAGGTAGATATCACCACGTTCCACTAAAGCAGCTCATTGCCGACAGGTTTTGCATCGAGCCATTCCTGGTCTTGCTGAGATAGTTCTTGTGTCACATCACATTGGGCTAGTAAGTCATCCAAGGTGTAACGCAATCGTGGTGCTGGCTCTATCACCAGCCGACCGTTATCGACTTCAATTCCGACCGTCGCACCGGCTTGTAGGTGTAACAAATCGAGAATAGCAGGAGGAACGGCCAGCATAACTGAGCCTCCGACCTTGCGAAGATTCGTTGTGTACACTGCGCACCCCCATTGAACTAGTTATATACAAATATAATATTCGGTAACCCTATGGCGCCCGCCATTTCACCCCATCCTCGCAAATAGGGGTCATCTCTTTACTAAAGGCGGAACGATTGACCATCTGTGAGAAGGTGTTTCGTGCCTCGCTGACTGTGAGGGTCTGACTGTCCGCTGCATTTAGAACCACATGGCGGTTCTAGCCAAGTGCGCTAAGCCGGCCCTCCTACCGCAGCGAAGCCCGAAGCGTACCGATAAGCCCAGGAGTTAGCTTCTTTGGCAGTATTAGGTCGTCCTCGTCGAGCTCTATCCCGGCTAACTCCGCGGCCCGCAAGGTGCTTGCCCTGTAGTCCATATTGTAGAACTGCGCCCCTGTTTCAAGCACTTGTTCTGGCCCATATCTACCGCTTGTGCCAGATTGTGGGACACCAGGACCGCCAGAGCTCTCAAGCATCCAGTTCTCCTCAATCGCCCTTCTGATCCACCCGCCACGAGATCGTCTTGCTGATCCTGAAGATTGGCAGACCTCCGCCAACCTCGCTACTCCTAGGGTAGCTAACCAGCGCTGTACGTTAGATCTAGCACAAAGGCGGTTGAGCTCTTTTATTTCGGCCCCGTCCATCTCGTAGTCCATCTTGTCATCTGCTTTGAAACCTCCCCACGGATAAATCCGGGGGAGGTTTCAACTATTCGGTTTCCCTACTCGCTCTGTCAGTACTGCACCTCTGTCACTTCATGTATTGCAGTGGGATGCACCTTGACAGGCTCAGAGATACTTACAAACACCCCGGCCTTACCGACGGCAGGCTGCGGCGGTACGACCACCGTCACCAACGCTCCGCCGCCAAGCGGAACTCCGAGCGGGTCGACGACGATCCTGCAGAGTTCTAGCTACAGTGGCACTAGCCAGATGACGGTAACGGAAACCTCTGGAACATCATCCTCCGTTACCGTAACTGGCAAGTGCTATTGGCTAGTCGCATCGGATTGAGGAGTCTTTAGCTTCGGTGACGCAGTCTTCTACGGCTCAACGGGTGCTATGACACTCAACAAGTCGATAGTTGGGTCCGTGATCGGCTAGGTATCTATCGGCTTGGTTTATTGATGTCCAATGGTGACCAGGGGTCACTTCCGCTACGGTCGCCATTGGACTTTAAAGATTCAGCGGTTAGCCGGGTAGTCAGGCGGTGATTCAATCGGCTAATAGCTACCAGCCAGTTGCCCCTTACCCACTACCTACCCCCTGGACGACGTTGGCCAGGGGGTCGACTCCCATAATGCAATGTCCATCTGCGGCCCCACCTCAACCCTGACAGTCAGCGAACCCTCAAACTGCGTCTAACTAGGGTTGTTTTAGCTATTGCTTGACACCTGTCCAGTGACACTAATGACCCATAATTGACAAAAAAGGCGGTTCAAGAAGGTTCAAACAAGTTCAAAACGGTGCAATCAGTAGAGCAGTGAAAACCTTTTATATATAGGGCTATATGGCGTATATACTTGCTTCGTGAGTAAGAAACTGGTTGATATAGACGAGTCATTAATCGAAGCTGCACAGGCCGAGCTTGGAACGGCGACAATCAAGGCCACGGTGAATGAAGCACTCCGCTTAGCGGGGGCTCGGCGGAATGAAAGAGTTCGTCATGCGTTCGAGGTTTTGGGTAGTTCTGTATTGCTTGATCGCAGCGATGCGTGGCGATAACTCATCTCGCGGATACGAGTGTCTTGACTCGTTTCGGTTCATTATCGGTCCGGCAAGTCCTTGAGCCGTTGGTTCAGTTGGGAGCTGTGGGACGGGCAGGGATTTCCGACCTTGAGATTGGTTTCTCAGCTCGATGCAGTGAGGAGTGGGATGAGTTGACAATGGCTCTTGACGTCATGGCTCTTATCCGCTCCAGAATACTTAAACATTCTTAAGCACTCCTTTTCTTTTCGCTCCCCAGCCGTCGAGTCTCCCCTGTCCCCACCACGGGGACAGGACTCAT
>JABEUO010000076.1 GCA_013044415.1 Acidimicrobiaceae bacterium | reverse complement strand
TACGGTGACCCTACTTTTTTGGTCGGATTCGGTTCAGACTCGATAGATATCTTCCACGTGAATGACTACCTAAGCAAAAAGGGTTGGCGTCTGAACGGCTTACAACTCCCCCCCGGCCTCCACTTCTGCGTTACCCGTCCAAATACCCTTCCCAATGTAATGGAGGACTTCCTCTCAACACTCGCCGATGCCGTAGCCTACGCCAAGAGCCCCGGGCTCGGCCAGGCAGAATCGTCTGCGCTCTACGGATTGGCGGGCAGCGTCGAGGGCAACAAGGTCGTAGAGGAACTTCTCGTTGGTGCTCTAGATGCCTTCTACGGACTAGCACACTAAGCATGCCCATGAGTAAGGACCAGTACGCACTCGGCATCGACCTCGGAACCGGAGGGGTGAAAGTAGGTCTAATCAGGTCCGATGGAACCCTAGTCGCCAAGCGGACTGCGGAAATTTCGACCTTACACCCCGACGGCCCCCAATCCGCCACCCAGGACCCCAGGTCCTGGTGGGTGTCGATAGTCGAGCTAACTCGCTCAATAATTGACGAATTTGACCCCAAGGGGGCCCTCGTAGCGGTCTGCGCTACCGGCCAATGGGCCTCGACCGTGCCGGTAGATAGTACCGGAGAACCGGTGGGAGACTGCCTTCTCTGGATGGACGAGAGGGGAGCACCCTACTCCAAGGAGATCATCGGTGGAGGGTTCATGGGTTACAACCCACTAGCGGCCATCTCCTTCATTAGAAAGACCGGCGGGGCTCCCTCGAGGTCTGGTGCCGACCCTATCGGCCACATTAGCTTCATCGAGAGGGAACTAGCAGAAATTGCAGCGGAGACGAGTTGGTATCTCGAACCAGTCGACTTTATTTCGATGAAGCTGACCGGGGTCGCATCGGCAACCCACGCATCGATGACCGCGAGTTGGCTGACCGACAATACCCACTTGGATCGCTATCACTATGACGAGAAACTCCTCCGACTGACCAAAATACCCTTAGCGAAACTCCCCCGTCTCATCCCCGTTGGATCCGTGATAGGCAAAATATCCGACATGGCAGCGAAGGAGCTGCACATCGATCCGGGAGCCAAGGTGATAACCGGATTACCCGATCTCCACACCGGGGCGATCGGTTCGGGTTCGATCGACCCCAACGAGATTCATATCTGCCTCTCCACCACCGCCTGGATATCGACCCAGATGTCTAAAAAAAAGACCGACATTGTCCATTCAATAGCCTCTATACCGGGCATCTTTCCAGGTGAATACCTAGTGGCCAACAATCATGAAACCGCTGGTGAGTCCTTAGATTGGTTCCGGGACATCATATTTGACGATGGGTCTACCCAAGCGGGGACCGCTAGCTTCTCGGATCTCGATCGCTTGGCTGCTCGATCATCACCCGGTTCAAATGGCGTGGTATTCGCCCCATGGCTAGCCGGTGAGAGGTCTCCCGTCGACGACAAAAATGCCCGAGCGGTATTCGTCGGAATGTCACTCAACACCACGAGGGCCGACCTAACTCGGTCGGTTTTAGAGGGTGTTGCGCTATCGAATCGATGGCTACTGGAACCATTTATCAAATTCACCGGCCAGGGGTGGCCCGATAAGGTACGCATGATTGGCGGTGGAGCAAATTCCGACCTGTGGTGTCAGATCCACGCCGACGCACTAAAGACGGAGGTGCACCGGGTAAAGGATCCGATCTACGCAAATTTAAAGGGCGCAGGACTTATGGCACTCTTTGGAAATGGAACCATAGGTCGTTCCGAGATTAAAGCGGCAATAGAAATCGACGAAATATTCATCCCTCACCCCCCGAATGAGAGGCTGTTCGAGGGGTACTACGGCGTCTTTTCAAAAATATATAAACAGAACAAAAAGCTATTCGGACTCCTCGAGCCACTACGAAATAGGCAGTAGAAGTGGCTAATCCAGGTATTTGAGTTTCTGGGGTATCAGATTTCCCAGTATCAGATATTGCGGGGATCGGCCATTGCGGCAAGGTGTGCGTATCCTATTACGCCGGCCGCAACCGCCACGTTCAGCGACTCGACGCCCTTGGCCATCGGTATCGTTACCACCCCATCGACCATCGCTAGCAATTCCCGCGGTACCCCAGATCCTTCGGAGCCAAAAATTACCATGGCTCGAGACAGATCCGCACAGTCCGCCAGCGTCAAAGCGCCTCCTCCGCCAGCGGCGAAGACCCTCGCATCGAGACCTTTAAATTTGGCGATCTCCTCTGCCAAGTGATCAGTAATCCGAATCGGGACACTCAAACAGTGCCCCGCAGACGCCCTTGTGGCCTTAGGAGAAAATGGGTCTGCACAGTTTGAGGAGATGACTATCCCCGGATGTCCAAGTGCCGCCACTACCCGAATAATCGCCCCAACGTTACCTGGATCCTGTATTCCAGAGAGTGCAAAGATCGCCGAAATTGAGTCGGGAAATGGCGTAAACTCCCCTGGCAATTTACAGATCGCCACAACCCCCTGAGGGGTCTTTGAGTCGGAGATTTGGCTCATAATCGACTCGGTCACGGAGACGACCTCACACCCGGCGACCTGGGCAGCGTCGTAGATCAGCGCAGCCTCTAGACCGCCATAGGTTTCGCTGACCAGTACGGTCTCACACGCGCCATGCTCGGTGATCGCCTCCAAGACAAACTTATAGCCCTCAATTAAAAACCGGCCGAGGCTATTGCGCTCCGACCGGTCTTTTGAAATCTTTCTAACCACTTTGATAAGTCGATTAGAGTTCGACCTTATCGGCTCGCCCAAGGAGATTCCTACTCCTGGGCTTCGGTAACTGCCGACTCGGGGCTCGCTTCTTTAGCTACCTTGACCAAGGTTGCGAAAGTCTCTGGCGAGTTCACCGCTAAATCTGCAAGAACTTTTCTGTCGACTTCCACTCCGGCTTGCTTGAGACCAAAGATCAATCTCGAATAAGAGATTCCATTTTCACGAGCCGCTGCATTGATCCTCTGTATCCAGAGCTTTCGATAATCTCCCTTGCGAGCCCTACGATCCCTGTAGGCGTAGTTCAGGGAGTGCATTACCTGCTCGTTAGCCGCACGGTAACTACGGCTCTTATTGCCGTAATACCCCTTGGCTAGCTCGAGGACTTTGCGTCTGCCCTTCTTGCCGTGTACGGCGCGCTTCACCCTTGCCATAACTTCTCCTTAGCTCATTTAAACCGCGACTGACACGCATCGTCGCACCAAAAAACTTTGTAACCGATCTGCCCGATTACCACTACATCCCTAAAAGGCGCTTCATTCTCTTTGCGTCGCCGGGCGCAACATCGGACTCTCTAGAGAGTCGTCTAATCCTCTTTGAGGACTTCTTCTCTAGAATGTGGGATTTAAACGCCTTACGTCTACGAAGCTTGCCCGTTCCGGTCACTTTGAAACGAGCTTGCGCTCCCTTATCTGTCTTCATCTTTGGCATTTTTAATCAGCCCTCTTCTATCTCTTCATCGGTAACTGTCTCATCGCTTTGGGGGCCGGTGATACTTGAAATGGAGCTAGCGACGTCGTCTTGGTCGACGGGCGTTTCCGCATCGTTATGAACCGCTGAAGCCGTCTTTGGCACGACCCGCTTGTCCGGTGCAAGAACCATCAACATGTTTCTGCCGTCAAGCTTCGGCGCCGTCTCGACCTTCCCTACCGAAGTAGAGGCCTCGGCGACGCGATCTAATATCGTCTTGCCAATTTCAGGATGGTAAATCTCTCGACCTCGGAACATAATGGTGATCTTTACCTTGTGTCCTTCGTTGAGAAACCTAATCACCTGCCTGGTCTTGGTATCAAAGTCCCCAGCGCCGATCTTTGGTCGGTACTTCATCTCTTTGATCTGTATCGCCGACGACCTACGTCTCGACTCCCTAGCCTTCTGGGCGGCGTCGAACTTGAACTTCCCGTAGTCCATAATCCGAGCTACCGGGGGATTCGCCATCGGCGCAACCTCCACCAAGTCGAGGTCCATCTGCCTCGCAAGAGCGAGGGCCTCGAGTGTCGGCTTTATTCCAAGCTGGTTTCCTTCGGGATCAACTAACCGAACCTCACGAACCCTAATTCGCTCGTTGATCCTCGGCTCATTCCCATTAGGTGCGGATATCTAGCATCACTCCCTTCAAAGCACAGTACAAAATTCACTGCCGTGCGTTCGCGGGAAAGCGAAGTAGACCTCGCCTACACACCGAGACCCAAAACTCGCCTATCGGCGGTCAGGTGGGAGCCATCGCCCCGCTTTCCAGTTAGCGCAGATCGCCTAGTCTAGCTGATTGTGAGTACTCTTTGGACACCAGATGGAGAGAGGCCAGTTCCTCCTCCGAAAAAAGAACAGAATACCCCCAACAACACAGGGGCTTCGGAACCGTCGACGAAGGAGGTAAAGGACGCTGAAGCCACGGTAGAGCAGCTCCGCAAGGAACTCCTCGAGGCGGCCGCCGAAGACGTCATAACCAATCACTGCTATGGGCTCTTCGAGTTAGCGGCAATCTACCTTTCGGCGACGCCACCGAAGCTAAAAGACGCAAGCCTCGCTATAGACGCGCTAAGCGCCATTACCGAAGGGCTCAAGGGCAGACTCGGAATAGCCGAGGGAGAGGTGCAGGAAGCACTCTCTCAGCTGAAACTGGCCTTCGTGCAGATCAGCGCAATCAAAGACAAGCCCGAGGCCAAAGATTAGATCTTGACGACCTCTATCGCCTGGTAGCCGCCACCTTGGCTGGCCGCCAGGCGTACACACACCAGGCTATCCACCTCTAAGGTCCTCGACCCGTCGGCTATAGAAAGACAATGAAATGGGAAGCGGCGACCCTCGATGTCGACTACCCCGAGTCCCATCTGGTCGGAAAACTCGATCACCTTTGCCAAATGCATACCCGTCGCAATCCCTAAAGGGATAGCGTCGCCCGGGCGCCACGGCACGATGGTCTGATCGACTTCGGTCATCGGGGTTAACCTAGCATGTTTTGCGCTCCGGCTAGGGAACGATCTTGGACAGAGGTATCTCCAATATGTCAGACGCTCCATGGTCTTTGAGGCTCGGAATCAGGGTATTAATTATGCTCCGAGGCACCACCGCCTCAACTGCGAAACCCTCACCGCCAAAGAGCTGAGATACCGTCGGCGACTTCATCGAAGGAAGCTCGGCGATGACCTTGTCGAGGTCCCCGGAACCGACATTTAGCTTGACTAGCACCGAATCCCTTGCCGCAAGGGTCCCGGTCAGAAGGGTTAGGATCTGCTCCATCGCATGAAACTTAACCGGGTCCATAGCGGATTTCGGGTTGGCGATCAGCTCGGTATTCGATACCAGTATCGTCTCGAGGATCTTCAAGCCCGCAGCCCTGATCGCACGCCCGGTCTCGGTAATTTCCACCACCGCGTCGGCGATGTCGGGCACTTTAGCCTCGGTGGCGCCGTAGGAGAGGAGAACTTCCGCCTTCACGCCAATCTTTTCAAAGTACTTGGCGGTCAAGTTTGGGTATTCGGTCGAAACGCGTATACCGTCCTTCAGCTCACTCGCCCCAACGATAGGGGAAGTGGCCGGAACAGCTAGCACAACTTTAATCGGCCTAGAGGTAGCCTTCGAGTAGTGGAGTTCACCCAAGGAGACGACGTCCGAATCGGTCTCTTCAATCCAATCCCGTCCGGTAATACCGAAATCAAATAGCCCCTCTGCCACGTACCTCGGGATCTCCTGGGGCCTAAGTATCCGAACCTCGTCGATCCTCGGATCGTCAATTTTCGCCCTATAGTCCACGTCGCTGGACCTCTCTACGCCAAGGTCGGCGCTCGAAAAGAGATCCAGGGTCGCCCTCTCTAGAGAACCCTTGGGAAGTACTAGTCTTAGCATTTCAAAATCCTCGCTAAATAGATCATCGTTTAATCGTTGAGCCTCGAAACGGCCTCGAGAACTCGATCGACAAAATTACTGCCTTGGCTAGTCGGCCTTTGAGATCTCAGTGAGCAGATTGACCATTTCTATCGCACCGAGGGCAACGTCGTATCCCTTATTGCCGGACTTGGTCCCCGACCTCGCAATGGCTTGGTCCAGGTCCTCGGTGGTTAGCACACCGTTCAAAACTGGTATTGAATTCTCCATCGCTACCTTGGCTAATCCTGTTGCACTCTGTGAAACGACCACGTCATAGTGGGAGGTCTCCCCGCGGATCACCGCTCCCAAGGCGATGATTGCATCGTATTTCGCCGTCCTCGCTATCTCCTGAGCGACGAGGGCAAGCTCAAGGGCGCCGGGCACCCAATAGGTGTCGATGTCAGAAACCTTTGCACCGTGTCGAAGGAGGCAGTCGGTGGCACCTTCTATGAGAGACTTGGTAATGAAATCATTAAAACGCGAGGCCACGATAGCGAATCTCTGCCCAGCCGCGGAAAGATCACCAGCGTAATAGCTGGGTACTTCGCCTTCCCTTTTCATTTCTCCTCCAAAAATGGTAGTTGCAAAACCGAAGTCCAACTTGCTCCCGGGTCAATCCCCACTACTTGTTGCCGTATTCCGATTGTCGCCGTATTCCGAATCGTCAAGGCCTTCGATTAGGTGGCCGAGACGGTCTCTTTTGGTCTTCAGATAGTCGATGTTGTACCCATTAGGTTCGATGTTCAAACCAACACGCCCGACGATATCCAGGCCAAACCCGCTTAGCCCGCCGTACTTCGAGGGGTTATTAGTTATAAGTCGCATCTTCGATACACCCAGGTCCACCAGGATCTGGGCCCCGATACCGTACTCACGCGAATCGATAGGTAGTCCAAGTTCCAAGTTAGCGTCGACGGTGTCCCGGCCCTTTTCCTGCAGCGAATAGGCCCGCAGCTTATGGGCGAGACCGATCCCGCGACCCTCGTGGCCCCTTAGGTATACCACGACCCCTGAGCCATGTTCGGCTATCATCTCCAAGGCAGCGTTGAGCTGTGGGCCACAGTCACATCTGAGTGAACCAAACACGTCCCCGGTAAGGCACTCACTATGGACCCTCACCAAAACGCCTTCTTGATCTTGTAGGTCTCCCTTGTAGATAGCGAAGTGCTGCTCTCCATCTAGTAGAGACTCATACACGACGCACTCAAACTCTCCAAAGACCGTTGGCAACTTGGCTTGGGCGTCCTCTACGCGCTTGACTAGTTTCTCTTTTTGATGTCGATAGCGCACCAGGTCGGCGATCGAAATCATCTTTAGGTTATGTTCCGCAGCTAAAACTTCGAGTTCGTCAAATCTCGCCATATGCCCTTTATCCTTGGAGACGATCTCGCAAATGACTCCGGCCGGGTAGAGACCTGCGGCGATAGACAGGTCAACGGCGGCTTCGGTATGGCCACCCCTCTTTAGGACTCCACCCTCGCGATATCTCAACGGGAAAATATGCCCCGGTCTGCTCAGTTCGTCCGGCTTGGTCTCCTGGTCGATCAGGGCGAGTATCGTAGTCGCCCTATCCTTTGCGGAGATCCCAGTCGAGGTACCCTTGACGGCGTCTACAGAGACGGTGAAGGCAGTGCGGTTTGACTCGGTGTTATTCTGAACCATCAGGGGGATACCTAACTCGTCGAGCCTCGCACCGATTATCGGTACACAGATCAGCCCAGAGGTATGTTGGGTGAAGAAGGCGATCTTCTCCGGCGTTGCAAACTCGGCCGCCATGATTAGGTCGCCTTCGTTCTCGCGATCCTCATCGTCCACGACGATCACCATCTCGCCGCTCTTTATCGCCTCTATCGCTTCCTCAATCGTGGATAATGCCAACGGTCTCTCCTAATTTCTGGCGCTACCCAACCCCGTTCCCCACCTATTCGCCTCTTACCAATGGGGTCGAAGAAAAGAGCCTCTCAACGTATTTGGCGAGGACGTCAAATTCTAGATTCACCGTATCGCCGGGGCCTTTGCATCCAAGTGTAGTTACCTTGGAGGTATGAGGGATTACCGAGACGGAAAAGCCTTCTTCAAAGAGTTCCACAACGGTCAAAGATACTCCGTCGACTGCGATCGACCCCTTTTCTACGATGTACTTCGTCATATCACGGCCGCAATCGATTCTGAGCTGGGGCGCACCCGTCAGGATCGTTCCAATTCGATCGATGTGGCCTTGCACGATATGTCCGTCAAGCCTCGATGACACCTTTGCGGCTCGTTCGATGTTCACTGGATCGCCGGATCTCAATCCCCCAAGGTTTGTCCGCACTAAGGTCTCCTCGACTACGTCGTAACCAACGACGTCACCTTCGACTTCGACGACGGTGAGGCAGGCTCCATTATTTGCCACCGATGCACCTATCACCAACGGTTCGGGATCCAAAGACAAACCAGGCCAATTTACCTTCATACGCGACCCCACGAGGGACTCAAAGGTGCCAACCTGCTCGACTATTCCGGTAAACAAAGTTCCTCCTCGATGGGATGATCTTCAACGTAGGCTAACCCGAGTTCTTGGGCTATTTTCTCCCCCGCCAGGCGGGCCTCTTCTAAAAGGCGGATTGCCCGCATCGAGAGGACCTCAATGTAGACGTCGTCTCCCAGTCGCTGGGTCTTTTTAAGCCTCCCCCTCCAGATTTCATCCATGGTCACTACGTTATTTAAATCGAAAGCCGAACGTGCTCTAGCCGAGCCGAAAATTGCCGGCGCAAAGTAGATGGAGTACTGGTCTACCAGGTCTTGGCTGAAGAATTGAGATATTACCCCCGGCCCACCCTCAACCATGACTTGGAGGTATCCACGCGAACCCAGGCTATCCAAAAGAGTCGATAGCTCCCCCCGATAGCTAGTAGCCGGCATGACCGCACTGCCAGGTGGAATTTCGCCTAGGACTATCCTTTGTGGCTGGTATTCGAGTGGTCCCCCCAAGGAATCCCGGGCGTCGAGTCGAGGATTATCGACCCTTATGGTGTTTGCGCCAACGATTATCGCGTCCGAATCTGCCCTCAGCTGATGGGCATGCTCCCTGGCTAGTCCGGAGGTGATCCACTTGGACGAACCGTCGGTGGCGGCCACCCGGCCATCTAGGGTCATCGCCATCTTTGCCACTACCCATGGCCTTTTGGTAACCCTCTGCTTGATGTAGGGGGCTAGTCGTAGCGCGCTCTTCGAAGAGTGCTCCCCTATCGTCACCTTTCGGTTCGACTCGACGAGCCGCCTAATGCCATTCCCGGAGACATTTTCGTCTGGATCAACTAACGAGATTGATACCGACGAGACGCCGCCATTAATAATCGCATCGACGCACGGTCGTGTCCGTCCATAGTACGAACAGGGTTCCAACGTAACGCTCAGGGTCGATCCGGTTACAACGTTGCCGGCCTTGGCCATTGCATCAATCTCTGCGTGGGCTCCGCCGGGCCGCTGGGTCCTCCCTAGATATTCGCCGGTCTTAGTACGCAGTAGGGCTCCTACCCAAGGATTTGGCCTCGCAAGGCGGCGAGAAGCCATTGAGTATTCGATCGCCCTCAACATGTCTGAAGAGGTACCGTCCGTCCTACTTTCCTACTTTCAAGTCGAGGCTTGGTCCCAAAATGACCCATCCAAATCTCAGTAACCGACACCGGTAGCATCGCTGCGGCTATGCCATCGCTATGCCATCGCTATGCCATCGCTATGCCATCGCTATGAAAGCTTACGACCAACTAGCCAGTTGGATGCCGAGAGCTGTTATCTAAAAGCAGGGTGATCGCGTGCTCGAGTACGTCTTGCACCGCCGAAAGGCATTCGAGGGCTCCCGAAGTAGATCCAGGAAGATTGATGATCAGCGAGGCGCCCCTAGTTCCGCTTACCCCCCTCGAGAGTCTTCCCAGCGGATTTATGCTCCTGGTTGCTTCTGATAGCCCGGGTGCAAACCGCTCAAGGATCAAAGACGTGCCCTCTGGTGTAAGGTCTCGCTCGGAAAAACCTGTTCCTCCTGTCGTCAGGATCAGGCCATGAAAGTTCTCGGACATCTCAAGGAGAGCCGAGGCCACCGAAGCCACTCCGTCCTTAGTAACCCGGCGTTCAACTAACTGATACCCAAGTTCGCTGAGCCTTTCGCCTAGCGCCTCACCCGATTTATCCTGCCTCGTTCCGGCGACTACTCCGTCGGACACGGTTAGCACCTTCGCAAAATGACCCACCTTACAACCACCACCTAAAGCAAAGAACGGCTATTCAAAAATGATCGGCTTCTCCCTGACCCCTCGGAGGAAGGCAGCAAAATCCATAGGGCCCCTACCTTCTGGCTTTACCGAATCGACCAGCAGGTTCCCTTCTTTGAAGGCTATGCCATATTTCCCAGGAGAGACCTCGATGACGCTGCCCGCTTCACCAGCCGGGCCAGAAGCCAGCGAAGCCCGAGTGATTATCACCTTCTTAGTAGACAAGGATAAATAAGCACGACCGAGACGGACTCGACGGAGGGCTTGTTCTGCGCTCCCTGAAATCGCAATGCGATACTCCAAGGGATCAATCTTCGGTGCATAGGTGGCCTCTCCCGACTGTTCCTTGGGCTCTGAAGAGAGGACTCTTGAGTCCTTCAGCCATTCCAGAAGGAGGTCTACCCCTATCTGGGTCATGCCGAGGGAAACCTCATCGAGATACATGTGATCCAGCTCAATGACCCGCCGTTCGAAGACTCCCCCGGTATCGAGTCCCTCGTCCATTGCCATAAGGCAGACACCACTCTTCTCATCACCGGCTAGAATCGCCCGCTCCATCGGGGCCGCTCCCCGATACAGCGGCAGGAGGGAGTAGTGTATGTTCAAAAAGAGGCTCTTGCTCAGTAGATCCTTTGGGATAATCCTCCCATACGCGACCACCACGGAGACGTCAACGGGATCCGACTCGGCCCGCTCCGATACCTCGGACAGAGAGGTGAGGACAGCTAGCCCCTTCTCGTTAGCCAGTCGCTTTACCGGTGAGGGTGTAAGCCCAGACCCCCTGCCACGTCGCTTGTCTGGCCTGGTTACTACGTATCGCACGTCGTAATGCGCATCAAGCAATGCCCTAAGGTAGGCATTTGACAGCTCCGGCGTACCAAAGAAGGCTATCTTCAAGCTCCCCCGCTCCGGGTCATTATTGGCATCTCAAAGGGCCAAGCACTAGGCGCCGGCCTCCATCGCTCTCTTTCTCAGCTCCTTCTTTGCCGCCTTGAGCTGAACCTCGTCGAGCCGCTCGAGCAACAAGATCCCATCCAGGTGATCGACTTCATGTTGGAATACCCTACCGAGCAACTCGGATGCCTCGATAGAGACCTCGTTACCATCTAGGTCTATCCCCTCAAGGAGGACTTTGGCTGGCCTGACTATTTCAAAATAGAGTCCCGGAACAGACAGACACCCCTCCTCGTAGACCCATTCACCGTCTGACTCGGTGATACGTGGGTTGAGGATAGCCAAGGGGCCATCGCCAATGTCGTATACGAAAAGCCTCTTCTCGACGCCGACTTGCGGTGCGGCCAGCCCGACCCCGGGTGCCTCATACATCGTCTCGATCATGTCAGCGACCAACTTGGCTATCTTCGAATCGATCTCCACAACGTCGGTCGCCAGAGTCTTTAGTACGGGATCCCCGTAGGTGCGAATGGGCTGGATAGACATGAACTATAGGCTAGCTGCTCTCTGTGGATATGCGAATTTCTAACTTTCCACACCTTTGGGAAGGAAGCCCTCCAGGTGTGCCGGCGGGAATATCTTTTCCCTCAGGTCGGGATCGGCCACCAAGTCACCCCTGACCTGCCACAATGGAATGACGCCGGCCCACACGTCGAGGAGCGAGTCCTCGCCGACTGAGTCCGATGGCGGACCTTCGCTGGACTTAACGGAGAACTTTTCGAGCGCCATCCTCTTCAAGGAAGTCTTTCGAATCTCCTTCGAGTTTGGCCTCCTTGCGTAGTCCCACTGTCCTGGGGCTATATGTTCGGAGATCGCCTTAAGCCCCTCGAGCTTGTCCTCTGGGTCGGCAATCTCCTCTAACTCGCCATAAATTACGCAGCTATGGTAGTTGACCGAATGATTAAAGATGCTCCTCGCAATGACCAGACCTTCAACTATCGTCACGACAAAGGTAGCTTCGAATTGGAGATCTTTTCGTAGGCTCATCGAAGCGACCGAACCGTGGAGGTATATGCAGTCCTGGCCGATCCCATAGACCGTCGGCACTACGAATGGTTGGCCGCTTTTATCCAACACTCCCAGGTGCCCAACGAATGCCCGATTCAGTATGGCATCTAAATCCGACCGACTATGCGACCCTTGGTCCGGGTGCCTTCGAAGCCTCGTTTTCGGATCGACCTGCACCATGGGAACTCCTTTATATCCAGCCAGCTTTCGAGCGCTCCTGCTCCGGGCTGGCTAACTCGAAGCTGGATTGCCACTTTTGGCCAGCTTAGAGACTCCTGGGGCTCAGCTCGATGCGAAACCCCGCAGATGGCTTGGGGGCCGAACTTAGCGCCTTGATCAGGCCCATCTCGTCGTTGGCGACTAGCAAAAAATACTCCTTACCCATCTCGACGACCTCACAAGACCCACTTGACACGGAGTATTCGAGAGCGAGTTGGTCAGCGTAAATCTTGGCCTTTGTGCCGGTAATTTTGGCGAAGAATCGATACGGGGGCAATCCGACCTCATGTCGGCTGGCTAGTTCTTTGCGGTAGATGGAACGAATATCCTTAGCTTCCAGCGCCTCCCTCGTCTGATCGACCGATCCCGAATGTTGGATTACTACCAGACCCTTTGAATGGGAAACGAGTTTCGATGCCCTCGAATATAGATAAGCGGCCCTCGGGGCCCTTTCGATGGTCAGCGAAAAGCTAAAGTCATCGAAGTCCAAAAAGACCACCACTGCCGCCGAAAGATCCCGGTAGAGAAGGGCCTCGGTTCCCACTACTACCTTGGAGTAAGTAGTGTCCTTAGACTCCTTTGATACCGCAGATACCTGCTCAGACAGGACTCCCTCCATGATCGGTCCGAGCCGATCGATCCCCGAGCGCCTGGGTCGAATACGCCGCGACGCACATGCTATACAGACCACTGGCCTTGTAGCGTGGCACTTTGGACAGTGCAACTCGTCGACGACGACCTTTGACCTGAGGGACTCCACCTTAGAGCGCAACGGGTTA
>JABEUO010000007.1 GCA_013044415.1 Acidimicrobiaceae bacterium | reverse complement strand
CAATATGGCACCAACTCCTGATGGCAAGGGCTATTGGTTGGTCGCTTCGGACGGCGGTGTGTTTAGCTTTGGGGATGCGGCCTTCTACGGTTCGACGGGAAACCTCCAGCTGAGTTCGCCGGCTATCTCAATCAAATCGTCACCCGACGGGAAGGGCTACACCATCTATACCCAAGGTGGACAGTTCTTCAACTTTGGGGACGCCGCAGCCTCTTGATCGAGATAGCGGACCAGCCTAACGGCTGCACCCCTACCGTATCAGCCGAAATGCGGGTCCGCACCGGACGGTTCAAGGAAGTTGAGGCCGTGTGAGTCGAGGAATGCACACATCGAATTCGCAGTACGCATTCCTCAATTCGCATATCTTTATTACCCATTTTGCAGGTACGGCTACCTACAGGATGACTCAGCCATCTCGGGCCCCACAAACGCCCTACCCAACACCCCGGGCACGCAAACCAGCTCTGGTCTGGCTCCCAAATTGCTCGATCAGTCGCCAGGGCAGAGCTTTCGATACCACGCCAAAATATCCAACAGCAAAATCGACCAGAAGCGTATGACTACCGATTCACCGGTGCTCTTTCGGGGACCCCTCATCACCTCGCTGAGACTCGGCTAGCCAAATTGCCATTCGATTGAAAAGGCAAATTAACCAAGCATCTCTGTCTAACGAGGCACCGAATTGACGGCAGTCAATATTGAGGACGTGGCGGACTGCAGTTTGAGGACCGAACTATCCGTTAACCTCTCACACAACCACCCCCAGTGTAGGGTCACCCAGTCCCCGACTTCGAGTTGATCGCCGGGACCAAGTAGTCCCTCCACACTGCCGGGTGGGAGGTTCACCTCCTCGGTTCGCTCCCGGCCGAGCGAGAGCCCCCAACCATCAAATACCAATGGTTGGCTCGTAACCGAAACAGCATCCGAAGAAATAGAAATGACCCTACCCCAACGAATGCGGCACTGCTCTAATATCTGCAGGGGACCCTCGGCATGCTTTTTTCGCAAAACTCCAAGCCACGGATAGATGCTAAAGACGTGGAAGTTGTGATGCAGACAAGCGCCATGGAAAAGTGGATAGGTTAACTCTTCGACCGTCCTTCCAAAACGCTGTTCGAATCGGACGATAGAGGATCGACTGAATGCCTCCGGCGGTACCCTATAGAGCAACTCGCTACCTACCCAGTAAGCCGATACCACCCTCTCGTCCAACGGATCGTCGATACCGTTCGCCTCGGCTATCAGCTCAAGGTAGGGCCAGGCCGCGCTGAATTGCCTAGCAAGTGGCCGGATCTCTTTAGGCGTCGAATTTGACGAGGCGATCAGCGACTTTCCCTCAACGTCTTCTGGGCCACAATAGCCCAGTTCATTTGGTGGAAATGCATATCTGGCGAAGAGTAATGGTCCGATTTCGACCCCAGGTTCGCTGGCCAAACCTACTCCGATTCCAAAACCGGATCCATTTGACCCCATGTCTTATCGATCGATTGCAATTCGCTAATCGCTGCCTCTACCTCTTGCGCCTCTCGGTCGTCCAGGATCTGAATTACCATCCCCGCATGGACGAGTACCTTGTCTTCAGGCGCGACCTCCGGGAAAAGCAGTGCATTGTAACCCCGTCTCTGCCCTGCGATCTCTACCCAGGCAATTGGACCGTCGACTTCCAACACCCTCGCCAGCACACTGACACACATCTCACACCCCAGCCTTTACATTTCGGCCTAGAACACTATAAGGTCTCGACACCTGTCTTATCGGCCCTTAGCCTCACCTGGAGCAGCTCTTCGCTGGACTCCAAGGCGTGATTTGGGTCTTCGAGGGACGGGAAAAAAATAGGCACAGGAGACCACCCAAGAGATCCCTTGGTCTGATTACGTAAAATCTGATTGTAGGTAAACAGATCCCCGATGCAGAGTATCGCCTTCGCTTTCCACTCTTTCAAAAGGCGACGAAGTGCGTCGGAAACGAAACTACCCAATGCTATAAAGACCGAACGAGCAAGCACTCCTTTATCGACCCCGGCGATATGGTAGCTCATGACACTCCTGACGATACGCCTCGTGTCGAGATAGTACCTACCCTCGTCGTCATCGATAAATGTATCGATTTCGACTGCCTCATGGCTGGTCGTCAAGGCCTGGCTGACATCAGATTCCGACATCCCAAGGACTAAAGCTACAAGGGCGAAAATCCAGCCAGGTGCGGCGGTTTCCGAGATTCCGACCCCTGGATCAAAGGCCTCGATCTGAATCGTGAGTTCGGGAAACGTCTTTCGGTAGTTGGCAACCAATCTTGGGCCGTTCTCGTCGATCGAGGCAATCACGTCGAGTAGATCGGATCCCCTCATCGGCAAGCTACCAAAAGTCACCAACGGGGCGACAATCCCCGTCTGATCGTGGGCCGCGATCATCGAATCTGGATCGTTAAATGCGTAATACGCTACTGCGACATTCTGTCCGCCAAAACCGTACGCACCAACCTTCTGTGCCAATTCGGCTCCTGGCAACATCTCGTCAGCTAATTGGTCACCGGTCAACGTGGTGCAACCGCCAAAGACTCGACAATCTCATCGATGATAATCTCCTTGATCTGGGTAACAGAAAAACCCTTAGACCGAATTTCTTCAGCGGCGGTCTTCACAAAACCCCCGAAGGCCCCACTCAGCTCCGAAGTGAGTCCAAGTCTGAAATCGGATGCATCTTGAGGAACAATGCCTATCAGGACCATGTCGATCGGCTGGCCCAGGCCGGCGGCAAGTTTAAAGACATGAACGGGATCCACTTCATGCGCTGTGGGCTGCATCGACGGGCCGAGGTCAGAGAGTATCGAAGAGTCGAGTCGAAAAATAGTCCCAGCTGGGGCGTCGGTCGACAGTGCATCGAGAACTATAACCGAAGCCGGGTCAAATATCATGTGCATGATATTGAACCCGGCGAGTCCACCGTCTTCGATCACAATTTCGGGTTCGAAATGAAAACAACGTCTGAGCGCGTGTGCGGCATAGACACCAACTCCTTCGTCACGGAAGAGTATGTTGCCCATGCCGACAACCCGAAGCTCAAGCGACACTTGTATCGTCTTTCACCTTGACGTACTTTGATCCACTAACCATAATCCCCACGTCGCCTTCTCGCCACATGATTGTTCTCCAGATCTCGTAATAGATGTGGAAAACGGCCCAGGCGATAATCAGCCACGAAGTTGTCAGATGCGTCATCCGAACGCCCACATTGCCACCGAAAACGGTTGTCGTCCAATCGGTCATGAAATGGAGGAACTGGGGCCACCAGGACCCTACCGTGGAGATATTGTCAGAAAAGCTCGCTGTATAGAGCTGCAAACCGGTCAGCGCCTGTAGCAGCAGCAGAAGGTGCAGCAGAACGAACATCACGGCCAACAACGGGTCCCGCTTTGTGGTATCAAACCGACGACGCCTATTGAAAGTTATGAAGTTTAGAGCCGCCTCTTTAAAGGCCGTCCTGTGCTCAGGAGTTGGCCTGAGGTCGGTGATATCCCTATGCGAGCGCGAGAACAAATAGAGGTAAGCGATCAGGATCATCGACGTATCTAGAATCATCGCTCCGTAGAAGTGCAGCGCCCTAGCCCAGGCCATTAGCTGGAAGGGCTGAGCCAAATAGTTCGAATTCGACTGGATGAACGGCTTAGCAATGAAAAGGCCCGTAATGAAGCAGACCACCACCGACAAAGCCTGCACCCAGTGGATTATTCGCCAAGTTGTCGTAACCCTCTGGACTCGCTGATAGACCTCAACTTGTCCCGTCTTCGCTGAGTGCTTCGCGAAGGTGGGCGTATCTAGGGTCATTGGATCACCTCCGAGCTAGGAGGGTCGGTGATCTCACAAACACCGTCTCCCGGAATCACCTGATAGGTCCCAAGGTCCTTGCCTCTTGCGTCAACCAAGTGCACGGCACACGCCAAGCAGGGGTCGAAGCTGTGGATCGTCTGAAGAATCTCCAATGGCTCATCGATCTTCGCCAGTTTCACACCAACTAAAGCATCTTCATAAGCTCCCGGCCGCTCTTGACCATCCCGAGGCGAGGCGTTCCAGGTAGTTGGGACAACGGCCTGATAGTTCTCGATCTTTCCATCTTGGATCTTTACCCAGTGTCCAAGTGCCCCCCTCGGTGCTTCGGAGAGTCCGAAGCCTTGTGCCTGGGTAGAGACCTGGGAGAAGTCAAAAGGAGTCCAAGTAGCAAGGTCGCCGGTAGCGACATTCTTCTGGAGTTCATCTAGCCAGCCGACCATCGCGTTCGCAATGACCTGCGTCTCGAGGAGCCTCGCTGCGGTCCGGCCGATTGTCGAGAATAGGACGGCCGCTGGAAAACCTGTGCTCTTTAGGAAGTTATCGACTACCGGCTTTATCGCTGGATTCCCAGCAGCATACCCGACGATCATCCTGGCGAGAGGGCCGACCTCTACCCGGTTTCCGTCGTAGTTCGGAGCCTTCAACCACGAGTACTTCTCATTGGTCTTCAAATAGGCGATACCGTCTGAACGCTTATCGAGTCCGGTATAGTTGGGTTGTGTTACGCCGTCGAATGGTTGCAACACCGCGTTGCCCTCATACCACGAGTGGGTTACGTCCTCGGTCACCTTCGCCTGGTCGAATGGAATGACAGTCGTCAAGTCCTTATTCATGACTATGCCCGGTGAAAAGAGGGTCTTAGCCTTAGGATAAGGGTTGTCATCCATCTCGAAATTGGCTGCATAAGCCATATAGTTTCCGAGTCCACCACCAACTCCAGCAACAGCTTGGTCGGCATATGCCTTTCCGACCATGACCAAGTCGGGCAGATAGGCCCCTTGGATAAAGTCGGTCATCTCGGTCAAATAGGTCCCAAACTGCGCTAGCCGAACGGGGTCCTGGATGTCCTCTACACAGGTCACCCCGCCCACAACTATCGATTGCGGGTGTGGATTCTTGCCGCCCAGGATGGCCATCATCTTTGCGGCGGTGCGCTGTTTGTTCAGGCAATCAAGATAGTGAGACGCTGCTATCAGGTTCTCTTCTGGGGTGAGGCGGTAACTCGGGTTACCCCAATATGCGTTGCCAAAGATGCCCAAGGAACTCTTGGCCAAGCTTGTCAGCTTTGCCTGCACCACTTGGTAGGTACCGATGCTCGCGTTATATGGATTATTGCTGTATGTATAAGCGACGTCGACCGCCTTCTTTGGATCGGCGCTCAGCGCAGAAACAATATCGACGAAATCTAAGGCATGCAAGTTGTAGAAATGAACTGGGTGATCATGGATATAGAGAGCACCGGCGATAAGGTTTCTTACGAGCCGGGCATTGGTTGGGATACTCAGGCCGAAAGCATTTTCAACCGCCCTGATCGAAGTCCAGTAGTGGACTCCGGTGCACACGCCGCAAATTCGCATTGCCAAAAGGCCTGCGTCTCGGGGATCACGATTTTTCAGGATTAACTCGACCCCGCGGAACATTGTTCCAGATGAATAAGCACTCGTGATGACGTTGTTATCATCAAGCACCGCCTCGATCCTAAGGTGTCCCTCGATTCGCGTAATCGGGTCGACAACGATATGCGAGGTCATTCCCCCTCCTTCTTTTCTGTAGTACCGCCCGATGGGGCGTCAGTATTTGAACTAGATACCGTGGCCGGGACCTTCTCCCTGCCACCAGCGGCTGAGGCGATAGCGTGAGCGACAATTCCCACCCCAACAACCGCCAATAGACCAAGACCAAACTTGTCAGCGCCTGCCTCGACACCGAGCCCGGCAATTCCCGGTGCATGAATATTTGCATCAATCATGGGACGCTCATAGGCGAGGGTATCCCAGAACTCCGGTTGCGAACAGCCGATACAACCGTGGCCGACACCTATCGGCCAGTTTGTACCTTCGTTATACCTAACAATTGAGCAATTGTTGTAGGTGAATGGCCCCTTGCAGCCCATCTTGTAGAGGCAGAAGTTATTTTGCGCACCCAAATCCCCCCACTGCTGAACATATTCGCCAGCGTCAAAGTGCGCACGTCGTTCGCAGTTGTTGTGGATCAAATTCCCAAACGCCCAAATCGGTCTACCGGTTGAGTCGAGGGCGGGTGCGGCACCGGTCAAAATGTAATGGATCAGTGTTCCCACGAAGTTAATCGGGTTCATAGGGCAGGCGGGAATGTTTATAACCGGCGTGCCGCTGACGACCGAAGAGACCCCGACGGCATTTGTCGGATTCGGATAAGCCTTTGGAATCCCTCCGTAATATGCACAAGCTCCGGCGCCTATTACGAGCGCAGCTCCCGCAGATAGCTGCTGGACTTCCTCGTAAAACGTCTGGCCCGCAGCACCAATGGTGCAGTAGGCTCCACTTTCGCCCTGAGGAATCGCTCCCTCTACTACCAGCACATACTTACCCTTATACATCTGGGCTGCAGTCTGCTTGCGAAGCTCACTTTGAAAACCGGCGGCCGCCATAAGTGTCTCGTGGTACTCAAGGGATATCGTCTGAAATAGCAGTTCCTCGACCGTCGGCCCCGCCGATCGAATGAAAGCTTCTGAGTTTCCGGCGCAGTCTTGGCCTTCAATCCAGATTACCGGAACGCGGTTCAGCAGCGATGCTGCCTCTGCAACTTGCTTCTCGAACATGGGCGGCAGCATCAGAGCTGCGGTCATCGCCGAAGCCCACATCATAAAGTTGCGGCGGCTAAGTCGATGCTCTACGAGTAGTGCTGGTAGCGAAAGTCCACTTAGTGGCTCCATTGCCTCTACCTCTTTGAGCCTCGCCTGATACTTCTGTTTCAGTGCGAGCTGTTCAGAATCGCTCTGCTGCGACCCTCGATGCCGCAAGGCACCGCTGAACAATGAACGCCGATCCAAATCCATGTTTAGTCCTCAATTTCTACTGATTTGAGTGTTATTTCGTGGTTAGGGGCTGATATGGTTTCGCTACTTTTGCAGCTTGGACAGATCCCATTTGGAGAGTCGGCATTGCTGAAGTCGATCCCGCAGTCTAAACAGTGATACATTCGCTCGGCACTCTCGACAACCAACTCCGCATTAGCAAAGTTGGTACCTTCGCTAGCATGAGCGAAAGCCATATCAAGACTTTCGCGTTCAAGGGCGCCAGCCCCGGCCTCAACAACAATACGGACTACACGATGGCCCTCATGACCAGAAATAGCGCGTTTCACCGCCGCGGCGAGCTCCTCCGCTATTCCATGCTCGTGCATGAATTTCCTTTCCCCCAAGGTTTCTGAGACTTGATGAACAGCCGTCCCCTGGCGGCTCACCTCGAAGCAGTCTCAGGTATGAGGATATCGGAAAGTAAGGGGCAAAAGTCCCTATCGATAGGGAAATATTCACCTAGTGAGAAATATCAATAGAATTTCAACAATTTGACTCTTTAGTCCTCCGACAATAAAAAGAGTTTTCTCTAATTTCACTGTAGTTGACTAGTTTGATCGGCTTTTACTTTACCGGAATAAGCCCATGTCAGAAGGGTGCGCAATGTATGTTATCCCCATGGTCTGTGTGGCTTTGATATAAGCGATAAACTTTCCAATCTGAGCAACTCTGTAAGCCCTAACTGCTTGAGGCGGAAAAATTTATGGAGGAAAAGGGAAAATAATACGAGCCAGCCTAGATCACTCCGACTGGTTGGTCACGTCAAAAGGTTCCGGCGGTTATCGTGTTGAGATGCTCGGGCACGGTGCTTTGAACTTCAAGGGCAACCTTGAAAAGGTTTTTAATTCGCCAACAAAGATTGCCGCTGTCGCATTTTTACTCGGAGGACTTTATCTAGCCGCAAGGATTCTCGTGGCTGGCCACGGAGACGCAGCATCCTTGATCGTTGCGGGTAGCCGGTATGTCGAGTCAAACAAACTCGGCATCCCCATTCCGATAATCAAGGGTTCAGGATACGACGGCCAGTTTTACTTCCGGCTAGCCTTGGACCCCTTCTCCTTCGCAAGATCACACTCTGGGATAACTTTCGATAATCCCTTCAGAGCGCAACGGATCATATTCCCCCTACTGGCATGGTTGACCGCCTTGGGAAATCCTCACCTGGTGCCAATTTCGATGCTGGTAGTTGAGCTACTCTCCTGGATTTCTATCACCTATTTTGCAGCGCAATTGGCCACAACAGCCGGCAGGAGCCCAGCCCTCGGACTGGTGGTTGCGGCGTTCCCAGGCTATTTCTTTAGTGTCGGGCGCGACCTCACCGAACCAACTGCCACTGCATTACTGCTAGCCGGCACCTTCTACCTTCAGAAGGCCCGCTACTGGAGAGCGGCCTCATTTTTGAGTCTCTCGGTTCTCACCAAAGAGACGGGTATGGTGCTGGTATTTTCGTTGTTTGTCCTATGGGCGATAGCGCAATTCGATAGGTCAGGATCAACAAGTAGGGTTCGCGTGCCCTTTTATACCTGGCTAATTCCCCTACTTTTCTTTGGGGCCTGGCAGCTCTTCTTACGACTAGTCGAACGAAACGAGCCACTCCGCAGTGACATTTCGGGAAATCTTTCACTGCCTGCTATTGCAATGATCCGGGGTATTTGGGACCGAATACTGAACCCCATTCCCCTGGGAAATACCCTTTGGCTCATCCAGTTCGGCACGTTGACACTGCTAGCTATCTTCACTCTTGCGAAACTACGGTCAAAATCGGTTCCATCTCTCTTTAGGGTCACCTTTGTCACGATGCTTGCCCTCGCAATAAGCCTTTCAAACGAAATATGGTTAAATGACAACTATCTGCGCAGCGTTGACCTCATATGGGTATTCGGTTGGCTCATATTAATCTTTTCTGGATCGCCAGTTCAAAAGAGTTATTGGGTCCTATTGGTCGCCACGGCAATGACTGCGACACAGTTGGTGTTCTTCATTTAGGCACAAATCAACCAACGAGCGTCTCATCGGTCGGTCCACAACATACAATACTTCGGCCATTGGATGCCCTGCTTGGTGGCCCTGCTTGGTGGCCTTGCTTGGTGGCCTTG
>JABEUO010000075.1 GCA_013044415.1 Acidimicrobiaceae bacterium | reverse complement strand
GGTGGCGGAATGTGGTGGGCTGACGTCGAGACTGGAAATAGCTGGTCGACCAATACGTCGCTAAATCAGGCGACCATACAGGGCGTAGTAACCGAATTGGCGGCTCCGACAACAAGCACTCTCTCCCCCGAGGGTGGGCTCCCGGTCGGGATTTACTCGAATACCACCTTCTGGAAGAAGATTACGGGCAACACCAGCTGGGCACCTACCAGTCCAATCATCAGCCCGACGCCGCAATGGTACGCAGGAAGTAGCTGCACTTCATTCGCGGGAAGTAATCCTGTATGGCTAGCACAAACCGGGACGAGTTCCGTGGGTGATCCAGATACAGCATGTCCATTATCTGCAACCTGATCGGCTGAGTGAGAGGTCACCCAAGTCCAGTTTCTCCAGTTGGCACATCGCATCTAGGTCAGATTGTCGACAAGGATTCGCCAAGAAGGCGGTCGACTGTTTTACATCTAAGACTTACTGGCTGGTTGTCGAGTGTTACTGCTTGGAAAATCGAACACACATGTCAATGGTAAGAGTGCAACCTTAGAAAGTCTCAAGGTCCAACGATTGATTAGGTGGTTTCCGATCGCCATTATGTTACAGCTAACAAATTGGTCTGAGGAGGCGGGGTGGCGGTCCATCCATGGTCGGTTAGCCAATTGTTTCCAGCACTAATCTCCAGCACTAATCTCCATCTCAAAACCCTTAACCAGTTCCAAGCCTCTGTGGGTCGAGGGACCCTCCGGATCCCTAGGTACCGAAGTTCGCCAGTGATCCCCCGATCAAGTGCCACCTGCAGTTGGTACTCGACAATCTGTGGCTCGATGTTCTACAAAAACAACTTATCCCTATGGAACCCAACTGGCTCGCTTGGCCAACTATAGATCGCCACTAAGGAGGGTACCCGCTTCAGGGCAGTAGCCCAACGAGTCGCTCCCAACGATCCTTTAGCACCGAGATCAATGTCGCAGCAGATCCTGAGTAAAACTGTCTAGAGCACGAAGTCGAAATCGTAAGCACGGAGCGAATTTCAAAATTTATCTCAAGAGGTACACATATCCCACCTTTAACCCCGAGTTTCTCACACATGGCTCCTGCTCCGGTAGCACCATCGTCGGAGGCCAAGGTGTCAAAGTGCTCTATATCGCCAGTCCTCCAAGCCCTTGACATAGCGACGGAAATCGGGCCTGGAGGCGGATTGAAAAAACTCTCAAGTTCGCTTTGAGCCAGCCTGTCATTTAAACTCGCATTCTGGCGAAAAAGGACGACTTGAAATGATCCGTCGGTTTGGATTTGGTGTAACGACGACGCAATGACCCCTGGGAGACTTGCTAGTTCTTCGAGTTCCAAAAAAACTTGCTGCTGCGGATAGCCGATTGAGGTCGGTATGGATCTTGCAAGGTACCGATCATACGATTCAAGCACTTGCTGCATTGCCTCCAGTTCGCTCCGAACCATTACCTGCAATCGGCTATCCAAGACCTTTAGCGCAAGATCCCGACTGAGCGAACTGACCTCGAGCGTATCCACGAGACCAGAGACCTCTCCTCGAAAAGCACTATAGGCATTACTTACCCTCCGTCCTGAGATTCCGATCAGGGCGTGCAAGGTACCCAAGTAGTTGGCCTCCCGGACAATATCCGCCTCAGTGGTATCTGGAGACAGCAGTAGACGGAGCTTCTCCTCATGCCAGCGAACGATCGGGATGGACCCGGGAGGAGTAACCAAGTCATCATTGACACCCTCGGTATCCAAGGGGAAAAATGAGCGGTAAAAGGCTTCTATAGACCGAGAAATCGCCGCTTCGGATTGGCTCGAAACCAGCGCAAGTACCTTGCGCTCCTCTACCACAAAAGGGTCCAGCTCATTGTCAGCGTCTCTTTGGTCGCTAAAGGGTGAAGCGAGTTGCCACCAATCCACCCCTTTAGACTTCCTCGCCTTGACCTGGTACATCGCAAAGTCGGCCCTTCGTAAAAGGTCCTCTATGTCTTGTGCGTCGTTTGGATAGAGCGCCACACCCATACTCATTCCTACTTTGACCACGCGTCCTTCGCCGAGGTCAATCGGCGATTCCACGGCTCGATGAAGATGGCTCAATATCGCATCTAGCTGGTCATTTACCTCTAATTTGTCCAGATCTTCGACGACCAAAACAAACTCGTCTCCACCCAGTCTCGCCAGCAGATCGGTTTCCCTAGTTAGGTTCCGGAATCTAGTGGCTAATTGCCGAAGTAGATCGTCTCCAAACTCATGCCCAAAGCGATCGTTGACCGTCTTGAAATCGTCCAAGTCAATCAGTCCAACCGCCATTAGGGAAGCCCTTCGTTTGCTTCGCGATATCGCAAGCCTCAAATTATCTTCAAGTAACCTCCTGTTAGGGAGGTCTGTTAGCGCATCAAAGAGTGCCTGTCTTTCAAGCTCCTCGGTCAAACGATGTCGATCGGTCACATCGACAATCGTCCAGACGACCACCGGGTGCTCGGGTTCGCCTCCATCGATTAGTCTCCCGTGGATGTCGACGTACTTCAGCTTGGAATCCTTGGTAAGGACGCGGAGATCCGTCAGATATCCCGAGCGATTGCGAAATACCTCGTCGGCCAGATCACCCATGCGGCCGAACTCAAGGTCATCGGGATAAACAAACCTGGAGACCTTCCCTGCGACCTCCTCGAAGCTAGAGTAACCCAGCAAATCTAAAAAGCCTTGGTTTACCTCTACGTAGACCCTCTCTGGATACCTGACCATCCCAATGGCCACCACTGCGCTGGAAAGAAGGGCCTCTCGCATGTTACTCAGCTCTAGAATCTTCGCTTCGTCCAAGTGGCGCTCGGTCACTTCGACATGGGTCCAAATTATCCGTGGTCGACCGTCACCCTGATCGAGGTATTCGCCGGAAATGTCCATCCATCCGGTAGTTCCGTCGACCCTCAAATAAGGGAGATCCTTTAGGACGCTTTTATCTCCATGAAACACCGACTCCGAAAAATCAGCGACCAGCTGGCGAGACTCATCATCGGGAAAAAACTCACCGCTGCAATGGCCCTCTAGCTGGCTTGACTCGGAAGCCCCGAAAATCTGTAGGGACTTATCATTGACGTATTCCACCCTATGCTCCGGGTATCGAACGATGCTTAATCCCACACCCATACCCTCTAATAGAGCCTGGCTGAAAGTATTGGTGGTAGCTAACTTTAGCTCGAGCTCCTTCCTCTCAGTAGTATTTCGCATCGAAGAAATAAAGTGGGTCAACGAACCATCAGAATTGACCATGGGGGTGATAGCCAGGGAGTTCCAAAAGGGTACTCCATCCTTGCGATAGTTGAGAATCTCAAACTTTCCCCGCTCCTTGGCATCCAAGGTTACTCTAATCCTCTCTATCGTTGCGGGATCGCTGAGCTCGCCTTGAAGAATCCTGAGATTCTTCCCCAGAACTTCTTCCGCCTCATAACCCGTAATACTGGTAAACGCCCCATTGACAAACAACACCGACCCGTGTTCGTCACTGACGCAGACGCCGTCTCCAAGTATCTCCAACGCTTGGCCAAGTAGCTCAACTCGATCAATCGTCGCCATCCAGCCCAAACCGAACGACAGGTCATCCGCGAGTTCAACCAATAGGTCCTGAAGCTCTAGGTCGAAAACCGCATCCGAGTCGACATATAGAGCGAGTACCGCATAGATGCTGGATGACTTGTAAATCGGAAGGACAGAATTATATTTAAGTCCAAACTTGCTTGCTCGAGACTTCCAAAGCTTCAAAATGCCAGTCTCGTCATAATCGACTGCGAAAATTGGCTCCTTTGCACGCCAACACCTCCCAGCGCTTCCCATTCCCTCTGGCCTGGAGGGGTCAATTGAAATCTCAAGTCCTTCGAGGTATCCAACTGCTGGGCCAGCAAATGCCAAAAACTCGATAACTCCAGCTTCATTTGGGACCCCTACCCAGGCCAAGGATAGGTTTGCCTGGTCAACGGCGAGATTACAAAACGACGAAAAGAGTTCTCGTTCACTCGTTGCCTGAAAGACTAGACGAGTAGCCTCTGCACGCAAAGCATTGAATAACAGCAACCGACGCACATGCGCTGCATGGAGCGCCAACTGCTCGTTTTGACTCTTGCGAACCAGGCCCCAG
The DNA here is from genome assembly GCA_013044415.1 of Acidimicrobiaceae bacterium. Classification (GTDB taxonomy): domain Bacteria; phylum Actinomycetota; class Acidimicrobiia; order Acidimicrobiales; family Acidimicrobiaceae; genus JABEUN01. Next base: position 7,036 of record JABEUO010000075.1, on the reverse strand, counting down.
AAATAAAAGAAAACACCTAGCACCGAAACCACCAGCACGACAAAGGTGCTTTCACTGAACCTGTCACCCTCGGCGAGGTAAGACAAGCCAACGGCCAGGATTGCGCAGGCAGTAACTATGGCCGTAAGATAACTGATCTTGGCCCCAGCCTTACTATCTGCGAGTTTGTCCTCTCGGCCCCTCACATTGGACATGCAACCTCAGTGACCCGAAACTGGCGAGCAGCCTCGAACTTCTAAACGATATGAAACTCTAATAGCTCGGAGGGAGCCCCACCCATTGAAACACACCGAACTACGTAGTTATCGGCAGAACGATTCAAATAGTTGAGAATCATAAGACCTGAATGGAGCCAATTAAATGTAAGTTATATATCGAACGAAGCGACTCTCCGAGGAACCGAATAACGGGAACCCAGGAACCTCAAAAGCAAACTTCCACCTGGTGGAACGTTCGCGACCATCATAGCTTCGACAAACAAGTGCCGAACCACGACAGCTAGCGCTCGGCGCGCCCTCTCTAAGGCAACTCAACGCAGATTTTGCCAGACGTCCCTACGATTAATGGCACGACCATTCTTACTCAATGTAGAGGCGTCTTTTCAGCATAACCTGCAGAGCTACACCCCTTGAACAAGGACATCCGACCACACCGAACATCCTAACTCAACTCATTATCCACCACTGGAGCGTGCATATCCACGGTTTATGCTGGGCCAACCCTAACCAGCATATAAGGGCTACCGGAGTTGTATCTGAGGGTTAACAAGTTCCATTGAGATTAATCAATATCAAGTCGTACTTAGCAGCATAACACGAGCTAAGTCCTGGTGCTTACGGTTACATCTCGCAGAGTTTGGCTTCTAATCCTGGATCGCTATCCACAATACGCACTCCGCTTAGCTAATATATCGAATCCATTACACGGGATTCTAGCGGTAGCTAAGTTTTGCTCTCTCATGCTCCTTTGCAATCATTATCTCGATCCCGAAATTCTATACCTCGAAACTATATAAGCTAATACCTCAAGGACATATGATAACATGAGGTTAAATCGGCTGTCGTCCCTGAATATCAAAGACCCCGTTCTGACTGGAAATCAACAATAATTGGACCGCGCTAGTTAAATCAATGAGATTTGCTGGGAAATTCGGTTCTAGGACCCTTCAGTTGCTGGTATTCCGGCGATCGGTCAACCTTTCGAAAGTTCGACTCGCCCACAAACTTTCTCGCCGGCAAACCGGTTGAGGTTCGCGTTCCACCTAGGCAGTCTTGCCACCATTTCTAACTCCGGGACACAATCGATCAAAATGCTGCCGGGGCATGCTCTCCGACAAGTGTTTGCTCCCGCAAACACTCAAAACAGGTCCCATAAATGTCGACCTGATGATAGACCGCCGCTCCAGGGAGATCTAGAGATCTCAGCGCTACCTCTTCTGGCGCGTCATCCAAAACCTCTAAGGGGAAAGTCGATCCGCAGCTCATGCAACGATAATGGTGATGGTGCGGAGCAAAGGGCGGAAGAAGCTCGTAGATCACTTCACCCGACTTTGAGGATAGGGACTGAATAATGCCAATAGAGACAAAAAGTTCGATGGTGCGATAGAGCGTCGGAGGGTGCATGCCGAAATTCCTGAGGTTGCTCAGCAGCTCACTACGCGAAAGTGGAGAGTCGACCAGGCTCAGAACTCGAAACACCTCCATCCTCTCCTTGGTAACCCTCAGCCGATTTTGTCTCAGTACTCCAACGAATATCGATTCCTTACTCATTTGATATCTCCGGAATTCTGCTCATTTAAGGGGGGTCTGGCCAAACCATTGAGGCCTTTTATCGAACGCGTAGTAGAAATAAGAGTTCCAAAACCTACCAGCACGACTATTACCATCACTAGCAATTGGCCGATCCCGAGATGGGCTAGGTTGTGAACCCTAATTCCCGTGCTTATCCCTATGCCCATCACGGCCGGAAATGCTAGGCCAACTGCTCCAACGGCGACAAAAGCCATTCCTCCTATCAATAGGGTACGTCCGGCCGTAATCAAGGAGACTGTTCGAATGTCCTTCGGAGTAAGCGACTTCCGTCTCGCAATATAACCAAATAAGGCGCCAGCGAGGACTTGGATCACCGTGGTCCCGAGTCCAAAAGCGGCCCCGGGCACCCATCCGAGCGATGCTGAAGGCATCGCAGGGGAAAGGACGGTATAAATTATCAATGCGAAGGCACCAAAACCCCACCCAGCAATGAAGCCGTGTAGGGCCGGCATCCATACCTTTGGGTCAGATAACTTGTCCTCTTCGGTCATCTCCTTCAAGTGATGAGAAGGTGAGAGCAAGTGCCAATGGTTGCCTCGAAATAGGTACATGGCTGCCAGGATCATCGCTAAACCGACGACGATATAAATTGCAAAATTCAGCCAAGGAATGTCACTTAGTATCCGGGTCAGTGAGAAATAGGCCAATTCAGATGCAATTGCACGCTGGAGGGTAAAAGCAAGCGAGAAGGTTAGGCCAGAGATTAAGCCTCGCCTGCTTGAGTAGCTCCCTATCGAATAGCTAAACGTTATGGGCCAAGTGTGCTCATCTGGAGTGATACCGTGCACCATCCCCAGCACAAAGGCCAGCATCACCGCCGTACTTACGGAAAAGCTCCCGTGTGGACTCCAAAGACTTAAAGCGGCAACCAACATCTCAGCGTCCTGTTCGCCCGGCATATTAGAACATTTTTCTAACAGCTTATTAGTAATATCTTCTAACAAACTGCAAGTTTCTAAATTCCCGTTCGGCCAAGATCTGAAATTGTGACGAGAGTAGGACTTTGGGCCTAGTTCCGATTCCGAAGCTACAAATTCCTGTTTCTTTGACAGGAATGATACCCGGTGTCCAATTCAGGATCATGTTCAAGCAGCGACCTACTGCCCCGTTAGGCTTCCAACGGCTTTCCCGCCCAGATCCCGATACAACAAGTCCCCAATAACAGTTCCATATAACAGTTCCCAATAGAAGTACAATTCAGTGCCCAACGGCCATCGCAATGAGTCGGCCACTTCCGTCTGAAGCTTTGTGAGGGGCGACCTTCTCTCCATCCTTAGAGACGGTCCTTTAGGTCCATTTATGTAACACCCACACCTTCGGACCGATCGTGAGTATCGGAGGCCGAATGGCGGCTAGCTATCTTGGACTTAGAAACCTGGAATATTGTAGTAACTACTACAGTTTGAGTAAATGTAAATCTGCAGACGATCGACCGTCCCCGCTATTTCGGCTAAAGCGGGCCGGGAAGCCCCATCTGATAAAGGAATTTGGAAACTCAGTCTCGAAACTTGGTGGAAACAGTATGGAAAGCGAAACATCCGAGAAATTATCAAACGGCCCCGTTAGCGCCGACACTAGCCAAGTTATCGATCAACTTGAAACCAATGTCGGCTTTCGCCTCTCAAGGGTCTCCAGAAATCTAAGACATACGTGGTCCTCTCGGCTGAAGACTTTGGGAATATCTCCACCACAAGCGGCAATAATCCGTGGACTTTCAAACTATCCGGCTACTTCCCTTCGCGAACTAGCCCGGCTTTTGGGAGCCGACCCTATGAACGTGAAAAGGTGCCTCGATGATCTAGAGAGTCTCAATTTGGTCCAGAGTGGAACTAAGAAGGGTGATAGGCGTCAGCGCACCCTAACACTTACCTTCGAGGGACAGCGGCTCGCTAAGGAGGTCGCACGCCTGGCTGAGGTACACGAAGACTGGTTACGGTCCTCAATTCCTCCAAATGAACTAAATGCGTTTTTGAATGCGATCGACTCTCTCGAAAAACTCTTAGGCGTCAGCCGCAACTCTTAGTTTCACAATTCTGTCGAAAAAATGAAAATCCAACCAGCGAGCCAGGAGTAGACCGTTGACCTCGATTAGCAATAAGAAAGATGGAAGCAAAATTCATCCCGACGTCTCTTCATCATCAGGGTTGTCACACTCTCCTAAAATCGCCTTTTCCCACTGGGACCAAAGGTATAGCCAAGAGGCTTGGTCAGAAATACCTGATCCCGAGCTAGTCAACCTCGCAAAAGACTTGGAACCCGGCAGGGCATTGGACCTTGGGTGCGGGACAGGCCGCAATACCCTATGGCTGGCTAAAAAACGATGGCTAGTCACTGGTATCGATTCTTCATACGTTGGCCTCTCGCAGGCCATGACTAGGGCAAGAAGTCTGAATCTAAACATTGAGCTCATCCACCACGATCTAGCCGAATACGATCCACCGACAAGACAGTTCGACTTAGTGGTCGTCTCCAACCTTCACTTCGCTGAGCCAATGAGAACGAGGCTATTCGAAATAGCAAAGTCCGCCTTGAAAACCGGAGCTTACATCTATTTTCTCGGGCGCCACAAGGACTCCATTGGCCATAAAGGTCCTTCCGATCCACGAGTACTCTTTAGCGCCACCGAACTTCGGGACAAACTAATTGAATTCGAAATTGTCTCCATCTTCAAGGCAGAACGCAATTCAAAATCAGGAAGACCACCCTCGACAAATGTCATTGGTTGGGCAAAGCGTGAAGACTAAAGCCGCAATTTGAAAAAACAATCTAAAATCTCGCGCCCAAAAGCACGATAGATAATCCACTTTGGACATACAAGGAATAGACGATGCCAGCTAAAAATAACGAAAATACCCACAATAAGAAACTCGCACTCATGGTCATCGCCGCTGCCCAGCTGATGGTCATGCTGGACCTAACGATAGTCAACATCGCCCTTCCGTCGATACAACGAGAGTTGGCCTTTTCGACCACTAACCTCGCCTGGGTTATAGACGCCTACGTGCTAACATTTGGCGGACTTCTTCTCCTCGGGGGGAGAACTGGGGACCTATTTGGCAAGAAGAAGATGTTCGTCGTCGGAATTGCCCTGTTCACTGCCTCGTCACTCCTTGGAGGGTTGGCAACCGACCAGGCATGGCTCCTGGCCGCCAGAACTATTCAAGGCATCGGGGCGGCCATCGCATCTCCAACCGCCCTTTCGTTAGTCGCTACGACTTTCGACGATGGCTCGCAGAGGCACAAAGCAATGGCCTTATACGCCGGAATGTCGGCGGCAGGTGGAGCGCTAGGACTGATATTAGGAGGTGTCCTAGTCGACTTCTTCTCCTGGAGGTGGGTACTTTTCGTCAATGTTCCAATTGGGGCTGTGCTTTTGCTTCTATCCCCGAAAGCCCTTCGAGAGACCTCAAAATCAGATGACCGCCTAGATCTGCCCGGAGCCCTGTCTGCATCTGTAGGAATGGCCCTACTTGTTTATGGGCTCATCCGAGTACCAAAGTCTGGATGGGCAAATCCTACAACCCTTGGTGTCTTCCTTAGTGCTCTGGTCGTATTGGTTGGCTTCATTTTAATAGAAGCCAAATCCGACCGACCTCTGATGCCACTGAAGTTTCTCGCAAACCGAAATAGAAGCGGAGGGTACCTCGTAATGTTGCTTCTCGGGGGTGCCATGCTCTCCCTACTCTTCTTCCTAACGCAGTTTTTGCAGGACATCCTCCACTACAGTCCGATCGATGCGGGTTTCGCTTACCTCCCGCTTCCGATGATGGTTGCGTCGAGCAGTATCGTCGTCTCGCGCCAAGTTAGGCGATTTGGAACTCGGCCATTTTTGACCTTTGGCCCCCTAGTCGTTGCGCTTGGCCTATTTTGGGCCTCCTTCATAACCGCAAATTCTTCCTATCCATCTATATTCGGGCCATTGGTAACCGTCGGGCTCGGTATGGGACTAACTTTCGTGACCCTGACCCTTAACGCAGTCTCCGCAGTATCCTCTAACGAATCTGGGCTAGCGAGTGCGCTTTTAAACACATCCCAGCAGGTCGGGGGGTCCCTTGGATTAGCCGCTCTCGTTACCCTCATGGCGACGAGCACAACAAACTATTTGAAAAGTGCCCATGTGATAATCAACACGGCCAGCAAGACAGTGCCAACACAAATGGCAACCGCAATAGCTAACCACGCCCTGCTAGTTGCATCGGTACACGGATACCAGGAGGCATTCAAGGCGGGGTCAGTCTTTGCAATCCTGGCCTTTCTGGTTGCGGCCAGTGTCATCAGATCAGCCCCGAAATCGATCCCGTCGGCAGAGATACTCATAGTAGGGATCGATTAAGCCTCAGAATTAGACACATCGACAAATCTCACCCAATTTCGGGGCCAGCAGAGCCCCTGTAGATCTTTAGCGATGAAAAAATGGCCCCCTCACAAGGGCGCTTGAAATACTCTCCGGCCAGACCAAGTCGAATTTCCAATCATCCTCACGAGTCAAGTTGGATAATGAGCAACACCATGGCCGCGTAGAAGTGGTTCAAAAAGAACGTGGTAATGGGTTTTTAGAAATAGTCGCTGACAGGTGGAGAAATTGCAATGGCGGGCTAAGTATCTTGTGACGGAAATTGTCTAAACTCATCCGATGTCCTAAGCGATCACTTTGGGACAGTTAATACCGGAAGGATAAGTCTGTGGGTCTCTCTATTGGCATTGTCGGCCTGCCGAACGTGGGAAAATCCACCCTATTTAACGCCTTGACACACAACGAAGTCCTGGCGGCGAACTACCCATTTGCAACGATTGAACCGAACGTCGGAGTCGTCGCCGTGCCCGACGAACGCCTTACCCGGTTAGCTCGCCTATTCGACTCGAAGGAGATCGTCCCAGCACTTGTGTCATTCGTTGACATCGCAGGAATAGTCAAAGGTGCTTCCGAAGGCGAGGGCCTAGGAAACAAGTTTCTCTCCCATATTCGAGAAAGCGACGCGATTTGCCAGGTTGTCAGGGTATTTCAAGACCCAGATGTCATTCACGTCGAGGGAAAAGTATCTCCGAAAAATGATATTGAGATTATCCAAACCGAGCTCATTCTCGCTGATATTCAAACGGTCGAAAATCGAATCACCAAGCTGGCCAAGGAGGCTCGAAAGAGATCGGAGTTGGTGCCTTCACTTGACGCCGCACAAAGGGCGCTGTCGGTACTTAACGAAGGACGTACGGTATCATCCGCAGCG
>JABEUO010000074.1 GCA_013044415.1 Acidimicrobiaceae bacterium | reverse complement strand
TATGAGTCCTGTCCCCGTGGTGGGGACAGGGGAGACTCGACGGCTGGGGAGCGAAAAGAAAAGGAGTGCTTAAGAATGTTTAAGTATTCTGGAGCGGAATCACTTTTGGTCGCCACGGTATGCCGTCGTATTATTTGGTGAAGAACTACATGTGGTGAAGAACCAACTCTAAGGCCAAGAACTTCCTAGATGCGCATCAGGTAGGATGAGTGAGAGTGGGATCGCTAGAGCCCTCCGTTACGGAAGTGGAGTGTAGCCAGCTGGTTCAAATTCCCGCCACGGGGGCGATAATCCCCAATATCAGCACTGCTAGCAGGATAAGTGCGAAGTATCTCCTGAAATGATTTGGGGGAGTCTCCATTGCGACTCCGAAACGATCGGAGTCGTTGCCGTCAACAATTGGGATAAAGTCAGGTAATGGTCGAGTTAGTTCAGTCCACTCATTACCGTTAAAGTATCTCAAGTGGTCGTAACCTGCTCGGTACCAGCCGGGATGGGTTGGCATCTTTGCCATCTGCCGAATCCTTTTAGTCAAAGCTGGCCTCCAACTATATGACCTGCTAGGAAATTATCGCAGCAGCTATTGCTTGGACAACAAAAGAGGCTTCCCTCAATATGCGGGTGTCTCCACCGAGTTTAATCGCTCCTTGATCCACAAGTTGCTCGGCTGTGACGGTGCCATTGATAACTTGATCGAAAAAGGTCGGGTCCAGATAGACCTTCAGGAGCGCTAGCTCGGGTATGCGATCTATTTGGTCGGTTACGGTGAGTTTTTCTCGCGAAACGATGATCCACCAACGCGGATATTCCCCGGGAGATACGTTCTTTGGGCCGACCTTGCTATTTGGCCCCGGCCTTTTGGGACCAATTTCGATCACGAAAGACTCTTCGATCTTCAAAGACTCAGGTGCGACCCTATCGAGGGCCGACCTGAGCCTAGCAACTATTGAAGCGGGGTTCGAGGCGGACAGGTCAGACACGGTCATAGAGGATGGCCCTCTTGACCTCCTCAATTGCTTGGGTGACCTTGATTCCCCTTGGGCAGGCCTCGGTGCAGTTGAATGAGGTCTTGCATCTGAATACCCCAGATTTCTGATTTAGGATGTCTAACCTCTCTTGGGCGCCGTCGTCCCTCGAATCAAAGATAAACCTGTGGGCACTGACTATCGCCGCCGGGCCGACATACTCGGAATTAGCCCAGTAAATAGGGCATGAAGTTGTACAGCAAGCACACAGTATGCACTTGGTGGTGTCGTCGAATCGGTCCCGATCCTCTTGGGTTTGGAGTCTCTCTTTATACCCCGGGTCGTCATGTGCGATTAGGTAGGGCATGACCGAGCGGTGCTGAGCAAAAAATGGCTCCATGTCGACTACGAGGTCCTTGATGACTTCGAGGCCCCTAATCGGCTCGATGGTCAGGTCGGTTCCGATGTTTTTGATTAAATTGATGCAGGCGAGTTTATTTTCACCATTTATTACCATTGCATCGGATCCGCAGACGCCATGTGCACAACTGCGCCTGAAGGTGAGCGTCCCGTCCTGGGTCCACTTAACGAGGTGGAGGGCGTCTAGGACCCTGTCTCCCGGGCTCATTTCGACCTCGAACTCTTGCCAATGCGGGCGAGTATCTGTTGCGGGGTCGTATCTCTTGATTCTGAGGTGTACTCGGACAAGCTCTTTTGTTTTGTCCGCTTTTGGAGTGGCTGGTGATTCGGTTACCGTCATTAGTATTTGCGCTCCATGGGTTGGTAGTTTCCAGCGACGACCTGCTTGTAGCTGAGCCTAATCGAGCCGTCTTGTTCTAAGTGGGCGAGGGTATGTTTCATCCAGTTTTGATCATTGCGGGTCGGGTAGTCGTCCCTCCAATGGGCGCCACGGCTCTCTGTTCGCGCCTGGGCACCGACAACCAATCCATGGGCCAAATCTAGTAGGTGGCCTAACTCCATCGCCTCTGTCAGGTCATAGTTGAAGACCTCACCTTTATCATCGATCTTGATATTGGCATACTGGGCTTTGAGCTCCTCGACGGTCTTTCTCGCGTCGGTGAGTGATTCGTTCGTCCTGACGACCGATGCATCTAGGGTCATCGATTCTTGTAAGGTAGTGCGAATTTCACCCACTTTTTCCGAACCCGTCCCAGCTTTAAGTTGCTCAATACGCTCCCTAACCTTGGCCTCGGCCCCCTTGGGTACGTCGGGATGACCAACATTCTTGACGTATTCAGCCATGGCCTTTCCGCCCCGGCGCCCGAAAACGACAATGTCTAAGAGGGAGTTGGTACCAAGGCGATTCGCCCCATGGACCGAGACGCACGCACATTCGCCGGCGGCGTAAAGTCCAGGTAGAACCGTATTCTGGTCGTCTACGATTACTTCGCCCTCGACATTGGTGGGGATGCCTCCCATCGCATAGTGGGCCGTAGGCTGGATCGGAATTGGGTCCTTCTTCGGTTCGATGCCCAGGTATGTCCTGACAAAATCGGTGATGTCAGGGAGCTTCGAATCGATCTGCTCGGGTGGAAGGTGGGTGAGGTCCAAGTAGACGTAGTCAGATTTGGGACCCGCACCTCTTCCAGCTTTAATCTCCGCATGTATCGCCCTTGAAACCATGTCCCGCGGGGCAAGGTCCTTAACCGTTGGGGCGACTCGCTCCATGAAGCGCTCGCCATCGGAGTTTCTCAGTATTCCACCTTCTCCTCGGGCGGCTTCAGAGAGTAAGATTCCGAAACCGTAGATACCCGTGGGGTGAAACTGGTAGAACTCGAGGTCCTCCATGGGAATTCCGGCTTTAAAGAGGACTCCAGGGCCATCCCCTGTGAGGGTGTGTGCGTTCGAGGAGATTTTGAACATCTTGCCGTAGCCGCCCGTTGCGAAGAGGACTCCCTTGGATACAAATACGTGCAAGTCGCCGGTCGCCATTTCGTAGGCAACCACTCCTGCGGCCCGCCTGTTTGCCCCTTCCCCCTCGAAGAGTACGTCGAAGACCTGAAATTCGTTAAAGAAGTTGACCTCTTTGGCCAGACAACGTTGGTACAGGGTGTGGAGGATCATGTGTCCAGTTCTGTCTGCCGCATAGCAGGAGCGTCGGACGGGTGCCTCGCCATGATTTCTGGTGTGACCACCAAAACGCCTCTGATCGATGCGCCCTTGCGGGGTTCTAGAGAATGGCAGGCCGAAGTGTTCTAGGTCGATAACGGCGTCAATTGCCTCTCGACACATTATGTCTATCGCATCCTGATCTCCCAAATAGTCACCGCCCTTGACCGTGTCAAAGGCGTGCCACTCCCAGTAGTCCTCCTCGACGTTGGCCAGGGCGGCACACATCCCTCCCTGTGCGGCCCCAGTATGGGACCTCGTCGGATATAGCTTGGTTAGTACGGCCGTTCTAGCTTCGCCGGCCAACTCGATTGCTGCCCTCAGCCCGGCTCCGCCGGCGCCGACAACGACAGCGTCATAGCTGTGGTAATGAACATTCACACCTATAGCTTTGCACGCTTCTGCGCTGATGTGAAATCTAGTGCTCGAAGTGGCGTAGGCTTGAAGAATGACAGAGCGCCCAAACAGTGTAGAAGCCCTTGTGGCCAGCGGTTATGTCCCTGAAAGCGTAAAAGCCGAGATCAAACGTAACGCAATCAAAAGAATCCGTGATGGCCTAGTGCTGATCGAAGGGATGGTCGGATACGAGGATAGTGTCCTGCCCAAGATCGAAAATGCGATACTTGCAGACCACGACATAATCCTTCTGGGAGAGAGAGGGCAGGGTAAGACGAAGCTGATTAGATCACTAGTTGGACTACTTGATGAATTCATCCCGGTGCTCGTGGGAGGGGAGTTGAACGATGATCCCCTTGCGCCCATATCAAGATCCGGCAGACAGATTTTAGAGTCACAGGGGCTCTCGGCCAAGGTCGCCTACCTCAATAGGAATGATAGGTACGGCGAGAAGCTAGCTACGCCGGACACTTCGATGGCGGATTTGGTCGGCGAAGTGGACCCGATCAAGGTGGCCGAAGGACGATATCTCAGTGATGAGCTAGTCATTCACTATGGTCTAGTGCCGAGGTCTAATCGAGGGATATTTGCCATCAATGAGCTTCCTGATCTTCCTGAAAGGATCCAGGTTGGGCTACTGAATCTACTTGAGGAAAGGGACGTCCAGATTAGAGGATTCAAGGTACGACTACCGCTAGATATATTTTTTGTCGCTTCGGCTAACCCGGAGGACTATACCAACCGCGGTCGACTGATTACTCCCCTCAAGGATCGATTCGGGGCACAGATAAGAACTCATTACCCAAAGGATCTCCAAACGGAGGTTGCAGTTATGCACCAGGAGGCTCGCATAAGTCCACCGGACGGTGTAGATGTCATTTTCCCCGAGTTCATGGAACAGATAATCGCAAATTTCGCGCAGATGGCTAGGAGGTCGCCGAGCATAAACCAGAGGTCTGGAGTTTCGGTAAGGCTATCTATCTCAGCCTACGAGACATTAGCGGCAGCATCAGTTGCGAGGGCGCTAAGGTCGGGCGAGACGCTTGCGGTCCCTAGGGTTTCGGACTTGCTTTCGATACTTCCGGCTGTGTCTGGAAAAATAGAGGTCGACGCCTTGGAGGATATAGAGGAGTCCCAAGTCGTTCAGCGCCTGCTAGCACAGTCGGTCTCGACAACCTTTAGGTCTATACCTCAAGGGTCTGACTTCGCCCAAGTGCCAGTGAGTTTCGATGCGTCGACCTTCGTTGTTGGCAGCGATTTACCATCCGAACAGTACCTTGAGGAGCTATCTGACCATCCAGTTCTAGCGAGTTCTGCTTACAAGCTCGCTGGAGAGAGCGAGGGTCCCCTAGTCGCATCTGCCGTTGAATTTATCCTAGAGGGCCTTCACCTGGCTAAAAGGCTGAATAGGTCCGATGACGACGGCAAAAAGACATATTATGCGAAATAGCCTTGGTGTTTGTGCGCTGCAAGTAGCACCCGACTAGCGGGGGGGATTGCTTTGAGATACCTCTATTCGAAGTGGGACGGCAGCCAGGAAGGTGAATCGGTCGATGGCAATTTCATCTTCGATCAGCTTTCCGACGATCTTCTTTATAACGGTGACGTAGCTTCGGCATTACGGGAGCTAATGAGCAAGGGCTTTACCGGGCCGGACGGTACAAGAGTACAGGGTCTCAGCGAGATGATCGAGAATCTTCGGCAGAGGCGAGCTGAACTCCTTGGGTCGAGAAACCTTTCTTCGGTCTACGACTCGATAAAAGATGAAATCGACGAGATAGTTGCCATGGAGGAGCGGGCGCTTGACGAGGCCGAGCTTTTAGCCGACGATCAAGACAGATTGGCCTTCGAGCGAAAGAGACTCGAACTATCAGCGATGTCTGATGACCTTGCTCAGCGAATTAGGGACCTGCAGGGGTATGAGTTCTATTCTCAACCGGCAAAGCAGCGGCTAGAGGAGCTGATAAGCGGGCTCAGGGAGCAACTGATAGAGTCGACCTTCTCTCAGATGAAGGGATCGCTTTCGAATATGGGTCCCAAGCAGAGGCAGAGATTAGCTCAGATGCTAGCAGAGCTTAATGAGCTACTTTCAAAACGAGCCGAAGGTATCGATGTAAGTGATGATTTTTCTCACTTTAAAGAGAAGTACGGCGATATGTTTCCTGGAGTCTCGACGCTCGATGAGCTCTTGGACCTTTTAGCAAGACAAGCAACGGCAATGGCATCGTTTATGGAGTCACTGGATGACCAACAGCGACTTGAACTGGCGGAACTCTTTGACGAGTTGCTTGGGGACTTGGACCTCGCTTGGCAACTGGAAATGCTTTCGGAAAATTTGTCCCAAATGGGTTACCATCCGAGTGGTCGTCCGGTTGGTTTGCGGGGGAACCAGGACGTTTCGCTCGGCGAAGTTGGAGACCTTTTTTCAGAACTGACGAGAATTGACCAATTAGAGGCATTCTTCAAGAATCCACCGTCTCCAGCCTCGCTGGCGGACGTCGACATTTCGGGTGTTGGAGATCTCCTGGGTGAAGACGCAGGTAAATCCCTTGCCGAGCTAGCCGAGCTAGCGAAGTCTCTAAAAGAAGCGGGGTTAATTGACAATAAGGAGGGTTTTCTCCGCATTTCGCCTAAGGGCCTTAGGCAGATTGCCGACGGCGCCCTGAAGGAGCTCTTTTCTAAGCTCAAGCATTCCGGCCTGGGGGAGCATCCATCCTGGAGGTCGGGTTTAGGGCCAGATCTCGAATACCAAACCAAAGCATATGAATACGGAGATAGTTTCAATCTCAATATTAATCAGACACTAAGGAACGCATCTCTGCGTCAAGGGGCGGGTTTCCCGATCAAGCTGTCGGCGGATGACTTCGAGATTGAAAGGACAGAAGCCACAGTGTCGACCTCCACTGTGCTTCTGTTGGATCTTTCCCTGTCAATGCCGCTCCGGGATAACTTCCTTCCAGCCAAGAAGGTTGCGGTAGCGCTCTCTAGCCTTGTTAGATCGAAATTTCCGCGGGACTTTTTTGCGTTGGTGGGATTTTCAGAGGTAGCCCGAGAAATTCCGATTGCGGAACTCCCCTCGGTTACCTGGGATTATGTCTATGGGACAAATATTGCCCATGCCTTGGCCCTCGGGCGGAAGATGCTGAAAGGACAAAAAGGGACAAAGCAGATCATTCTGGTGACCGACGGCGAACCAACCTCCCATGTGCTTCCGTCTGGCGAGATATTTTTCTCCTATCCTCCCGCACCGGAGACTCTGAGGGCGACGCTTTCCGAGGTTGCTAAATGTACCAGCGGCGGGATTGAAGTCAATAGTTTTGTGCTGGACGCCGACGATCAACTCAGAAGGTTTATGGACAAATTGGTAAGGGCAAACGGTGGGCGGGTGTTCTATACCAGTGGAAGCAGACTCGGCGATTTCGTGCTGGTCGACTTCATCAAAAATCGGAAGAGTTCGCTCTAGGAAGCAACGGTCAATGCAGCGAAGGTCGCTCGGTTGATCTAGACCGTAGTGTTTTAAGTCTTTCGGTAGCTCCGACCCATCGAAGTTCCTGTGAAGAAGCGAACTCATCTTCGAGCGCCTTATCGATGGTGGGAGAACCGAGTGGGTGGAAAGTTAGCCCGGCTTTCGTCTCCTACGATTACAGGTGTCGGGCTATGGGTCAAGGTGTATGGTCGGCGGCCCTTGCGAGCCCACGAGGCTTTATATGTGCTGGCTACCAGCTAGTCTGTTACCGTTAGCTGACTGCAAGTTGGCGAAGTACCATTGGAGGGATTAGTGGAAGAGGTCGTACAACAACCGATCCGCGCACGGGCAAAGGTCGTCTACCTAGGACCGGTGGCCCCTCATTGGGAGGTTAAATACCTTTCGGGAGAGAGGAAGCTGGTCGATGATTTTCGCCAGAGGGTACTGAGTCGTCTCCTTATGCTTCCTCCACATGATCCACAGTTTCGGAGAAACAAGGAACGCACCGTTCGGGACGCAGAGCGCGAAGGTATCGGATGTGAATGGGAGATGGGTGCGGCCGAGGCCTTCGAAGAGGCCTAGTTCTTGCGCTTGCGAAACTTCTTAGAAGTGATGGAGACGTCATCGCTTTGACGGTGCCAGATCTTTTTGTGGCCCTTCTCAAGGTCGGTGTCTATAGATCCAGATGCCTGAAACGCCTCATGCTTTTTCTCTAGGTTATCGAAGTATGGGTGATTCTCAAGTGGATCCTCGTCGGCCTCGGATTCAGTCAGATCCGTTTCATCTATGGATGAGACCTGTGGGAACGAACCGGTCATTTCTTCGGCGTTGGCCTGCACCTGGGACACATAACTCGCCTGGGAGACCATTTGACCTGCGTTGTGAATATCGGCGCTCGGAACGTCGACTTCGAAACTAACCGGAAGCTGCACCTTGGGGCCGCCAATCACGGCAAGCTGTGCCGTACGGTCCAGGATGTCCCAGAAAGACTCTCTAGGCCTCCGTCTCTCCGGCTCTTGGATCGTGGGGGAATCAAGTGCCTCTAAAATCTCGTTTTGTGCTTCGTCGGCCAACTCGTCCCTCCTTGCCCTAAACCTTAGCCACGGGTCTGAAGAGGAGACGCGCTTTGCGTCGCTGGTTCTGTCGAAAGCATTGACGCTTGGGAAGATTGTTGATTCAGAGACCGTGTCTAGCAAGGTAGATCCTGGAGCGGGGTCGAGTGCCGAGTCGGGTTGGCCGAAATCATCTAGTGTATCGCTGGCGTCACCTAGGCTGTAGAGAAACGGTGCCTCTTCCTCTGTGGGTAACCAGCTTTCGTTGGAAGCCAGTCCGTACTTCTCGCTGCCATCTAGCCAGCCGCTACCAATCTGCCCCATCGAGTCCTCCTCTGATCCACCAAAGGGTGAAAACGTGACAAATACCACATTTGTCGGTTTGCCCGATTCGCCATGCTCGGGGAGCTGGGCCGAAAGTGGCATGGATGGCGAAGTGGCTCCAGTATGCCTTTCCCCAGAGGTGGGGACAGAATCGAACTCCCCATCTATCCAGCTCAAGCTGTGATTGGATTGACTTGGACTATTCCGGACTTCCCCAAGGAGTGGATAATTCTTTTCCACAACCCAGCCGTAATCCTCAGAACCCGAAGACCAATTCACCATAGGTAGATTATCGGCACATTCTAACTCAGCTTGATACTCTGAGTGAGACTATTTCACTCAGAGTGGCGAAATTAGTTTACTGCGACGGCTTAGCCGCCAATGTATTCGATCCTCGCCAGCCAAAGGCCCGGTGCATCGATCTCTGCCGGCGTTGGGAGCATCTCCGGATTGTTCCAGAGCGCGGAGAGTTTTTGGCCGCCATCCCTTTCAAGGACCCCTGAGATGAAGGCGGCGCCCCTTTGTAGTGTCTCTGCAGTAATTGAAATCCCAAGGAGGGAGGCGACGGTAAGGGAGGTGTTGGATGGATCGAGTAGGTTTTGTTTAGTAGCACCTTCAATCTGGGCGAAATCACCAAAAATTGCCTCAGCCAAGAGGCGACTCTGGTAGTCGACTATCCCCTCTATCAAAGCTAGCAGGGCTTGGAAGTCGTTCTGGGAGAGTTTTTGAGCTTCCGAGTGACCTCCAGCGACGAGCGCCGAAGGGTTGGTCAGAAAATTCTGCATTGCTTCGGAGTCGGTCGGGTCAATCTGTGCGAGATTCTGCATAGCGCTACTTAGTGCCGAATGGGAATCAGCTATATGTAGCCTTATGAGAAAGTCGAGTCGATCCTTGACCGCAATGGAGTTGATAATCGCCAAGTGGATCAGCTCCCGCACGATGACCCAGATGTAAAGGTGGTCGACTTCAATTAGGTTTGCCTCGGCGAATGACTCAATATTCTCCGGAATGAGTTCTATTCCGCCCTTTGTCTCTCGTGGAATGGGAAGGTCGAGTTGCCCAAGAGCACTTTTTGATAGTTCACCTACGGCCCAGCCGATCTGCGAAGCAACCAGAGCCGGTGCTGCTATTTTCTGCATCATCGCCATCATTCTTTCCATTGGTGATGAATCAGACGACTGTTCGGCTTGGTCGGCGCCGAAGGGGTTCAATTCCTCCGAATTCCCTCCCGGGGGGGTCAGAGCGTTGAGTAATTCGTTTAGGAGTGGTTTCCACCGATTCAAAGACTCTTGCAACCAGGTCGTCCTCTGAAAAAGTGATATGCGCCGATCCACTTTTGGCAAAGGCGGCATCATCTCAAGAGAATCTAGGTGCATGTCGACTATGTCGAAGAGTGATTCGACCTTTATGCGGGTGGTTGGCTCGACGTTTGCTTGCAGGATTGAGTTGTCGAGGCCAACTACGGCTAAGTTAGCCATGGAAACGACCATGTCCCATCTGAAGTCTGAACCCTCTGGAAACAACGATCCAACTTGTCCCCCGAGCATCGAACGCATGAAGAACTCAAAAGGGTTTGACCCGCTTGGAATATTGCCGCTCATGACTACATGCTAAATCAACTGTGCGATTTAAGTACCGAATACTTATCCCGGGTGGCGTTCTTAGGGCGAGTTGGATTATGGACAAATTTGGCTTATGGACAAATAATGAGAGATTGGTGTAATTGCATTGAGGGTGACGCTTTGGCGAGATTAAGCTCTTCATTGTCATTTCGATTTCGTACCAGCGCCATTACGGTGCCGTTTCAGTTTCTAGGCGAAAGTAGGAGAGGACTTGAGTTTGAGTTCCATCGATTCGGCTATCTGGGTTGAGATTACCGAGGGTCAGCTATCGGTGGAGAAAATTTACTCTTGGACGGTCTTGGAGGACTGTGGAGCCGTAGTTCTGTTTTCAGGCACGGTTAGAGACTTCTCGGACGGTAGGCCCGGTGTGACTAAGCTCTCCTATGAAGCCTACGAGACCGTCGCATTTGAGAGGATGACCGATCTAGCAAAAAGGGCGCTCAGCGAATTTGAAGGTATGGGGAGAGTTGCGGTGGTCCATCGCTTGGGGGAGATGACGCCAGGTGAATCAACCGTCATCATTTCGGTTTCCGCAGCTCACAGGGATCAGGCATATGAGGCTTCGCGATTTTTGATCGATACTTTGAAGAAATCCGTACCGATCTGGAAAAAGGAGTCCTGGATGGGCGGCTCGGACTGGGGCCTCGGTGCCAATTCAGTAAAAGAGACTTAATCTAGTTAAAGGAGGTGTGAAGGTGTCAAATCTGCTATACGTGTTGATTCCGATACTTTTCTTCACCGTGGTGGGGCTCTTGCTCGGCCTGAAAGATAGAAAGCTTCGATCGACGGAATCTTACGTAGACGAGTTTTCTAGGGCGAGGCAAGCGATGGCGGGTTCAAAAAGTGGTGGGGTCGTAGACCTCAAGGAGGGCCGAGAAGCTGGCTAGGTCGATCGCCCTTGATATTGGGTCCAAGCGGACCCGTATCGCCGATTCTGGTGGTGAGCTGCTCGCTGAGGTTGAGACAGTAGCCGCAGTGGATGCCTTCAGTTATAAAGTAGAGGCAGTCGGCGATGAAGCTATTGACTTAGCCGCGCAGAAACCCGGCAGGTACATACTTGCTACACCGATAGAAAATTCAAAGATAAAAAATGTTGGGCTGCTCAATTCTTTTTTAGCTAGGTTGGCGAAGTCTTGTGATCTGAAGAGTTTTAATCGGACGAGGGTTGCGGTTGCGGTACCAAATGACGCAAAGGTGATGGACGTCAAGGCGATGCAATCTTGCTTGGATGACCTGGGAGCGAAGGAGATGCTCCTGGTGGATTCGTGCCTAGCTGCTGCCATGGGTGCGGGATTTGATCCAACCTCCCCGAAGGGGGTCATGATCGCCGATCTAGGAGCTTCTAGGGCGGAGGCTTCCATAATTGCCCTTGGGGAGGCCGTGAGTTGGTCGGCCTCTAAGCAGGGAGGTGCTACCTGTAATAGCCAGATATTTCGCTACATCGAAGAGTCCTACGGTATCGTCGTTCCAAGGGACGTCGTCGAGGAGGTCAAGGTTGGACTGCTGAAAAAGGGTAAGAGGGCTTCTCAAGTCAAGGTAAGCATTTGGGGTCGGTCAGTCAAGACGGGGGTTCCAACCAGTGCAATAGTTGCTGGAGGGGATTTATTGAATTTAATTCTTCCAATTTTTGACGAAATGGTCGGAGCATTGGTGAATGCCCTTTCAGCTTGTCCACCCGAATTGATATCGGATCTATATGGTTCAGGAATTTCCCTGGTGGGTGGTGTAGCACTCGTGGAGGGAGTACCTGAACTCATTGAGTCCAAGACTGGGCTGCGAGCGAAGAGGGCCGACACTCCTCAGGCTGCGGTTACCCAGGGGCTCTGTGCAGTACTGGCTTCGAGGAGGCAGAACCCAATTCCGCAACTCCAGCCGGTGGACATATAAAACCAGCGCAGTCGAAGGCTCGCTAAAGCAGTCAATCCGATCTGAGCAGGTCTTCAGCGAGCTGTCTAACTTGATGATCCCTATCTAAAAGACATTTCTCTATGGCCTCTTCGGCTCGAGGATCATCGAAAGCCGCAAGTGCCAACACCGCCCTTCTGCGAATGTACGGTTTGTCGGCCAGGGCAGCAATGATGATCTCCAGCGATTCAGGCGATCCGAGGACCCCAAGGGCCGCGATAGCAGATTCTCTACAGGTAGGCGACGGATGCGTCATTGCGATATCTTCCAGCAGATTTCGATTTCCATCCTCGGCGATCTCTCCAGCTGCAAAACATGCCGTCTCGACGACATCGGGATTTGGGTCGCCAAGCAGTTTGGTTACGTTTAGGTTAGGTCGGCTTATCGATGCATACGCTGCTGCCACTCTGACAGCAGGATCGGGATCAGAGAAGGCGCTTTTGATCGCCGCTGTAACTTTCTCATCATCGCCGACGAGAGCTTTGATGGCGGCGGCCCTAATTTTGCCGTAGGGACTGTTTGCGCTAGCCAAGATTGTTGAAGCTTCTTGGCGACGAGCCGCAACGGCGACTTCAAAAAGACCTTCAGAGACTGAATCGGGGTGGAAAGCCACCCTTTAAAGGCTATGTCTTTCAACTGGGATCTCCTGCAGGGGTAATTCTAAACTCAACCAAGTCCGGAAATGGGACAGCAAAAGCCGGTGCCATACGGAACGACCCGAGTAGAGTCACGCCAAGCTCGCCATCAAGGAGGAGGTAATTCGATTTCCCATTTGGTGGGTGAATCCCTCACATGGTCGGTCGATTACCACCGATTCCTTCGGCAGGTTTTCGGCCAGTCGATCGGCAGGTCGGTTCCCCCCTTGCTGCGGGGGGACCTTGTAGGGGGGTTGCAGAAGTTGTCGCAGAGATGCGCTATGACAAGATCTTGGGAATTTGCGGGAGTGGGAACTGTCCCAAGGCATACATCCTTAGGGTGCATAGAAGTGGTGTCGTGTGGGTACTTTGCATGTGCCCGCACTTAAAGTCGGTCAACCCATATTGGTGGGCGACTTATAGTCACAACCGTCGGTATCCAAGCCTGTCACCATTTATGTTATGCACGGATGACTTCTTCGGATAAAAATCCCTGACCTAGATTGTCAAGCGACTAGAGCCCTAAACTGGGCCACCGAGCACGAATACCCGGGGGATCGCGCAGTGACTGAGTTGGCCCAGCTCTCGGTGGTCATTGGTGCAAGTTTCTAGCGTTATATGGCGATTCCCAAGTCAGCACTATTCTGCTCGAGCATCGTTGTGGTTTCAGTTGATTTAGGGCTGGTTGCGTTGAGGCTGCGTCGGCCCCTCAATCAGGGCGTGCTGTGGTGGCCGAGCGAGAACAAAGCCAAAGACGGAACTTTGAAAGTGGTGTATCAAAATGAGTGGATACACAACCTGTCACCAAATGCACCTGTCACCAAATGCACCTGTCACCTGTCACTCCAATGCAACCGAGATCTATGGCCAATTTTCAGGAACCAGTTCTTTTAGCTCCAGCGAATGAGTGCCAGTGCTTTAGCTCCGGCCTGTACCGGGGAAGATTCAACATTGGACCGCCTGGTAGCTCGTTGCGAACTTCAGGGTAGGACCGGATGTTCCGGAGGCCATTTTCGCTGCTTGGTACTATGGTGGGGACAAATGGGCCAGTAGGCAAACTGATACCTGGATTGATGGCGCAGGATTTCTCGACTACCCCTAGCAATTGCTTATGATGTAGAATCTGAATTGTTGAGTGTTGCATGGCGCTTCGTCCGGCTGAGTTTTGAGGGGGCAAGACGAGCTTTTCTAGGGACGCAAGCAATCTACTGTGTCGCTTGTGTGCTTAGTCGCCTGGCAAAACGTTTGGTACGTACTATACGGAGGATTATGTGGCGAAAAGAGAATGGGCCACTATCGCAGCGGTTATCTACTTTAGCGTTGACCATTGATCGATTTGAACATTAATCGCTCAGCTTTATTCGATTAAGTTTTGGCGTCACGGGGGGTCTAAGTGGACGTTTCAAATATCACGGTTCTCAATCGACCTAGCTCGAAAGCTAGTGCAGAATCCGAGTTGTCAGAAGAATGGCAGAACCTGGCAAGATGTCGTGGCAGGAACCTTGAGATCTTCTACCCGCAGCGAGGAGTGCGAAATGCCTCGGCGAAAGCACTCTGCCAGGACTGCGAGGTTAAAATGGAATGCCTGGAATACGCCATTGCCCACGAGGAGCGATTTGGAATATGGGGTGGCCTGTCCGAAAGGGAGCGAAGGAAGATCATGCGTGAGCGTCGCAAAATTGCGACCGCTTCCTAAAGCTCGACCCTATCAGGGCCACCGGGAACTTCACCCATTTTCAGGCCCAGGCGCTCAGTGAGGTGCGGTAGTTTTTTCTTCGCACTGTTCTCGTCTATGGACATCATCTTTGATTCTTCATAATGGATCGTGGCGAGTTGTATCAGCCGACCATAGTTGACGGGGATGGGTTCTGTGTGAGCCTTCTAACTTTGAGAATCCTCTTCCGCTCCCTTTCGGATGTCCCACCCCATACGCCGTGATCTATCCTCTGCACTAGGGCATACTCTAGACAGTCACTTTTTACCTGACAGGTTCTGCAGATACGGCGGGCTCTGTCCACCCCTACGCCATCCGATGGGAAAAATAGGCCTGGTGGCATCTCCTTGCACTTACCGATTGCCATCCACGACGTATCCATTAGCACCTCCATACGAGACCAAACGAGTGCGCCATCTAATAGCCGCCCCTAGGGTCCCCCCCATTCGTAGGATAACCATATGCTACTTAGTAGTAACTAACGATTCTGATACTAGCTTGGCTTTGAGTTGGCTCGACAGGAAAATTGGGCTACTCATCGATTTTTCATGACTAACCCGATCGTGTCGATAAGTTGAAATTATCAACTCAAGGGCCATTTAGCGATCTTGGGAGCCAAGTCGGACTGAGTCAAGTGGCCAAACCGAATCTGACGGCGGGTTTTAGCGTAACCACTCACCGGCGAATTCAGAGCATCTTTCGGGTCGCTGCACTGACTTTTTTGGTTTCGGGATGGATGATTTCAATCCAGGGTTGACAAGGCTGATCGTGAAAGCTGGCGCACTCATGCCACAACGACCAGAAAAGTTGATCGCAGGTCTGATCTTCGCTCAAGTTGTTTGTCGTAAGACAAGCCACTGCAGCAAG
>JABEUO010000073.1 GCA_013044415.1 Acidimicrobiaceae bacterium | reverse complement strand
TGGGTGTCCGCTGGGCACTCAGGCTGCCTGAGCCAGGAATCCCCCGGATTTATCCGTGGGGAGGTTTCAATACCCATCTTCTTGTTGGATGGAACTACCGCTTGCAATAGTTCTCTGATTTGGAGCCCCTGAAGGCACTTGGTGCTCGGACGGGTCATACGATGAACCCAGACTTGTCGGGGATGGTTCTGAGAGTACGTTCCTCGTTCTGGGCACATAGCCAGAGTGACGGCGGGTGGGCAACTATGCCGTTAGCTTGATCTACACAGGCAGCGCCGAGATCAAAATCTTGCTGTTCTGCCGGAGGAAGAGGCTTCACCAACGAAAGGAGTTCATGAAACGCTAGGGAATCGCGAAAGACTCAGGAACCAGTCGCGCAAGATTCCGGTAGGAGTAGTCGCTAAAGATTCAAGAACTAATCGCGAAAGAGCGGGAATATCCACCTGGCCATCGGAAAGAGCTTTTTCAAGTTCTGACGTGTAGTTCAGAGTGGGTGTAGTTCGGAGTGGTTGGCGTAGATGGATCTAGTACCGGTTCTATAGAGGTCACACGCTGACCTGCTCCGTGAAGTCCAGCAAAGTGTAGGGAAATGTCGTCGCATTGAGACAACCACCTAGTCCTTTGGTTACCGGTTTGGTTACCGGTTCGATTTTGAAAATAAAGCGGTTGTGTATTACTTGAGAGCGTCCATTTTTCCAAACGTCTTCTTGGGGATTGATCTCGGGAGAATGTGGAGGGAAGTGCACTGCCTCTATTTGAAGGTCAGCCAGTGCCGGCTATGCAATACACCCTCTGTGCCACCCTGCTCCGTCCCATAGAAGCAGAATCTTCACCTTGGGGTATAGCTTGCGGATCTTCGACAGCGGCATTCAGAGCTTGCATTGTATTGTCTGACACCATCCGACTCGGGTCGTCTACTTCAGAGGTGATCTGGTTAAATCGAGTGCCGATACGAAGTGAGCGTCGGATAAAAGGAAAAGCGTTGTCATGATCAACCTGTTTGATCTCGAATACTTCTTACTCCAGGCGTCACCGCTGGTCTTTTGGGTCTTATGAAGTAGCTTGAGTGGGATTACCCCTCAATCTGGTGCTAATTTGCCACTTATCGCTAGAAGTGGATCCAGAGTGAACTGTTAGGCGAATACAGTTTTTAACTGAAATCTCCTTTCTTCGTGCTTTGAAAAACCGTGTCCCATCCCAGCAAGTTAGTAGTACCAACCTATAAAGCCCAGCTAAGGACGGTGCCTGCCCGGTGAATGGGATTTAGTTGGACTACTGTGTCCCGAGACGCTGAGAAAAAAGAGAGAATATATTGGCTGTTTTTCAGATTTATCAATTATAAAGTGGATACAATACTTGACTGGTTGGTTGCAAATAGGTAAGGTAACCCAAAGATGTATCCAGAAAGTATCAACGAGGCGAATTGTAGTTAGCGGAAATGTCGTTTGGAGTCGGTCGACGCGAGTGCGGACCGCAGTCATTCGATGGGAATGTGTTGCGAAGGGTGATTTGTGGAAAACGACGATAATCACAGCCTGTTTGAAAGGGGGGTCTACGTATATGATCCCCTGGACTACCCCCTCGACTATTTGATCGAGCGTGGTGTCAAAGTCACCATGGGCGCACCGTTGGCCTCCACCGGTAAGGCGAGGGTAAAGATACCCGAATCCGACCTTATATCTATGGCCACTGGCCACGCCGCCCTCCTCGGTGCCAGCGGAACCTTTATAACCCGAGCGGTCATGGAGTCACTGGCCGATTTGCGATTCATTTTGAAGCTCGGGATCGGTACTGAGGTCATCGATATGCAAGCCGCCTCCGAACTTGGCATCATGGTCGCAAATACCCCGGTAGATCTCGAGGTCGATGTCGTCGCAGAGCACGCTATAGCGCTCATGCTCGGACTGCTAAAGAGGCTCGATTTCTACAACACGGCTTGGCTTCGCTCCGGAGGTTGGAAGGATCCAGAGCATATGTCTGGAACCCTGTTTGGTCGAACCATTGGGGTGGTGGGATTCGGCCATATCGGCAGGGCGGTGACCAAGAGACTCGCCACCTGGGGTGTGAGGATCCTGGTCTTCGACGTCAAGAGTTTCGAACCGCCAGCGGGTGTCGAGGTTGTCGATTTAGATCGACTCCTCGCTGAGTCCGACCTCGTTACCCTCCATATACCGGGTGTGGCCGCCGGTCAACCACCCCTACTAGGCGAGCATCGCCTTTCGATGATGAAAAAAGGCGCGCTATTGGTAAATACCGCTCGAGGCAACCTCGTCGATGGCGGTGCCCTTGCGGAGCTACTAAAGAGTGGCCACCTTGGAGGTGCGGCCTTTGACGTATTCAACCCTGAGCCCCCAAGGCCAGACGATGAGCTCCTTAGTCTGGAAAACGTCATTGCTACGCCGCATGTGGCCGCTTGGAATAGGGACCTGAGGACAGCGATGGCGATGCTCGCCTTTGAAAATTTACTAACGATGTTTGAAGGAGGGGTTCCAAAGAACCTCGTCAATCCGGAAAGCCTGAAAGGAAAGAGATATGGCCGCTGACGCTCGTTCGGACGTTCGCTCATGGAACATGAAGTTTCTCGGGTACTCCGATCAAGGGGGTATGCCGGGAGGCACCCAGGTGATGGTCAACAAGAAACACGCCTATATCGGAAAAAATGAGGGAGTTAGCGTAATAGACGTTTCCGATCCTCGAAATCCGAAGGCGGTTAACTTTTTAGAGGGTGCGAAGAACTCCTGGCACATTCACCTCCAGACTCACGATGACCTCCTGCTAGTGATCGATTCGGTCGACTTCTATATGGTCAAGCCGATAGAGACCGAGTATTACGGTAAGTCGATTGATGGCGTCCACTCCTCGATGTACGGCAAACGGGGTGAGGATTTCGCAGCCGGCATGCGGGTCTATGACATATCTGATCCGGCGAATCCACGTCAGATCGGGTACTTCCCGGTAGATGGGTGCGGACTCCATCGCATATGGTATGACGGCGGAAGGTACGCCTACGCTTCGGCGCTGATCGACGGCTATACCGACCACATACTCCTGATTATCGACATGTTGGACCCCACCAAGCCCGTTGAGGCCGGTAGGTGGTGGATTCCGGGAATGTGGCGTGACGGCGGAGAGACCCACAACTTCCATGGCAGGGTCGCATTGCACCACGCAGTGGTGGCAGACGGGATAGCATACGGCGGTTGGCGTGACGGCGGACTGACGATAGTCGACGTCAAGGATCCCGCCAATCCAAAGCTGCTAGTCCACCGAAATTGGTGCCCACCATTTGGAGGTGGGACCCACTCCTGCCTCCCACTGCTGGACCGTGATCTGCTACTAGTAGCGGACGAGGCGGTGTTGGATAACTGTGCCGATCAGGTCAAGTACTCCTGGGTCTTTGACATCAGAGAGAAGTCAAACCCGGTCAGTATCTCCACCTTCCCAACCCCTTCTGACCGGGAGTACTGCAGTCTCCCAGGACACTTTGGTCCCCATAATTTTCACGAAAATCGTGAGGGATCCTTTAGGAGCTCCAAAGTCATCTTCGCGACCTATCAGAATGCAGGGCTGAGGGTCTTTGACATCGGGAACCCCTTCCGTCCCGAAGAGATCGGATTCTTCGTGCCTCCGCTTCCCGAAAAGATGACCGAGCGGCGCAAGGGTAGGCCCCTCTCCCTCCATACCGCAGACGTATACGTCGACCAGGAAGGAATCGCCTACCTAACCGATTTCAACGCCGGGATGTATATCGCACAGTTCGACCTTTCGTGAGGGTCGAAAGAGAAACCTACTTACGGAATTTGAACCTGAAGAGAGAGATTAGGAGCGGTTGTTAGATGGCTTTTGTGGATACAGACCCAAGGGGAAGGCTAAAGGGCCTAGCCGGGACCCCAACAAATGGAGAGATGGGCGGCTTAGACTTCGCCAACTTCTACGAAGCAGAACCCGAAATTCACACCGGTAACGAAAAGACCTGGTTGACTAGGGGTCAGAGCTTTGTGGTCGCCTACTCGATCCTCGATGACGGCGCAGTACTCCGCCGTGATGATCAACCCGACGAGTACGTGATACTCCTCCCCGACGACGGCGTGGCCGCCAAAGTGACCTCCGGGACCAACACCTACCACCTACCGCCGAGGAGCCTGGTTATCGTCCCACCCGGACCGAGTGAGGTGAAACTGGAAACTCCAGGGCGGATAGTGCGGATCTTTTCGGCGCTGGCGACTGACCTCGCAGAACAGAGCGTCAATGCAGATTCATACCGATCGCCTAAGCCGAATGTCGCCCCATTCCAAGCCTGGCCCGAACCGACCGACGGGTTTCGAGTAAGGATCTACTCCCTCGATGTCGAGCCCCAGCCCGGCCGTTTCGGACGGATCTGGCGGAGCAGTAACCTGATGATCAACTTTTCAGAACCACGGCCAGGACCGAGGGACGTCACCAAGATGTCCCCACACGTCCATGAGGACTTCGAGCAGGGCTCGCTGGTGCTCGCTGGATCCTTCATCCACCATGTCCGTTGGCCCTGGGGAACCGATCTGCGATTTTGGAGGCAGGACGAGCACGCTATCTGTGCGGGTCCCTCCCTGGCGGTGATCCCGCCAAAGTCGATACATACTTCACAGCAGGTCTCTCAGGGTATTAATCAGCTGGTCGATATCTTTGCCCCTCCCAGGTTCGACTTCTCCGAAGTGGATGGGTGGGTGCTAAACGCCGACGAGTACCCGATGCCAGCACGAGCCGACGATGACTGAGGCTTTTGAAATAGAAGTTGGCGACCTCGACTATCCCCGCTGTGATCCGTCTGAACTGCTTTTGCTTAAGGATCTTCCGGTGGCGAACATCGGGGACGCTATGGATCGCCTCGGGGTAGTCGGGTCTGGGATCGCCCCGATCTACAAGGGCGCCCGGGTATGTGGGAGCGCTTTTACGGTATGGACTCGCTCTGGAGACAACCTGGCTATCCACCAGGCGCTGTCACTGGTGCGTCCAGGGGATGTCATGGTTGTCAACGGTGGTGGTGACACGTCCAGGGCCCTGATCGGTGAACTCATCGCTACTAGGGCAATGCTCGCAGGTTTAGCCGGGATCATAATCGACGGAGCCGTTCGTGACGCCCAGGCGATAGCAGAACTTGGATTTGCTGTTTTCGCCGGTTCGATCTCGCCCGCCGGCCCATTTAAGTTCGGTCCGGGAAAGTTACTTTGCAACGTCGCTATCGGTGGGGTGAGTGTCTCCCCCGGAGACGTCGTCGTGGGTGATGACGACGGGATTGCGGTTGTGCCACTTGATGAGGTCTCCAAGGTGGCCAGTAGGGCGGCTGAGATTTTTGCCAACGAGGAGAAGAAAAGGGAGGGGTACTACAAGGGAGTTCGTTAGCTGCAAGCTCAAAGTGGGGCGGGGAAAAACGGGGTAGCAACTGGTGCTTACCCTGGCCTACGAGAGTAGCTGTTAGGTCGGTATCTGGCCAATAAGGACTGGAATCGACTTCGGTGGATTGGACAGATAACTAGGTAAGCGCCGAGCCAGGTGGTTTGTGCGTAGGTCAGAAAAAGTAAGTCAGAGCAAGTAAATGATAACAAGGGGGAGTCTCGTGGAAAGAAAAATAAGGCTTGGCGCTCGTCAAGCGATGATAGGTATCGGTCTGGCAACATTACTAGCGGCGTGCGGGTCATCGTCGGCGTCTTCGGGGTCGTCAACTACCTCTGGATCGACCGGAAGTACCGCAGCATCAACTCCGATCCTGATCGGACTAGCGACCCCGCTTACCGGTGGAGCACCGAGTGAGGGCCGTTCGGAGGAGCAGGTAGCCAATGACTTTGTCTCGAAGATAAACTCTTCAGGTGGGATCGACGGACGTCAGGTCAAACTGATTGTTCGTGACACCCAGATGACCCCGACCGGGGCGGTCTCCTCCTATGAATCCTTAGTGAGCGCTGGTGTGCAAGCGGTAGTTGGTGAGTTCACTTCGACCGCCTTCCAGGCGGCGTGTGCGGTCGCCGAGCAGGAGAAGGTGGTACTAATCGGGCACGCTTCAGCAACCCAGGGCCTTACCGATGGCAAGACCTACTGCTTTAGGGACGAATACCAGATCAACCAGGCTACCGGGGCGATGTTCGGGGTGGCAAAGGCCAACGGCTGGAACCCGATTGCGATTGCAACCGACACCAGCAGCTTCGGTGCGGGTGAGAACCAGTCGTGGTCGGCATTGGCGGGTCAGTATGGGATCAAGATTGCAACCAATGTCACCTGGGGTTCACCGGCCGCTACACTCACGGCTCAGGTACTCAACATCGCTCACAGCGGTGCGAAGGCGGTATTTGTCGGCTCGCCATCCGGAGCGGATATCACCCTCCTCGCCTCTACTATGGTGCAGCTTGGGGTGAAGATTCCGATCTTTGGTCCCGGTGGGATCAACGGTCCAAACATCGTCAAGACGGCGGGACCCTCCTACTCGCAACTCCCCGGGGTATACAACATAACTAGCTACGATTCTGCGGTACCCAAGGAAGCCGCTTTTATGGCTAACCTATCGACAGAGACCGGTCTCCCACAGGGTGGTGGGAATATGACACGTCTCCAGGATGCCTTTGGAGTTATCGCCGCAGCGCTGAGCAAAGACCATGGACAGGGTGGCCTAAACTTAGTGAATGCGCTTCAGACGCTTGGAAAGTATCCAACGCTCGCTGGTGGTCCGGGTACCTATATCAAGTATTCCGCTACGGTCCATTCTGGCCTATTCGGACCGAATCTCCTCACCGTCTATAAGTGGTCACCGGCTTCAAACTCCTTCGTGGTGGATCAGAGCCTTTCATCATTGGCCAATAGCGCTCCTGGCGTAAATTAGTTCTAATTCCGTGCAGATCCTGGCTGCCCCATCAGGATCTGCACATAATTATGGAGGCCTCTTTTGAGCGAACTTTTAGGCATACTATTCTCGAGTCTCTTTCTCGGCACTGCGCTCGGTCTGATGGCACTCGCCTTCACTATCGGCTATACGGTTTCGCAGGTTTTCAACTTCGCCGTGGGACAGGTGATGTTGCTCGGAGGTCTGTTGATCTCCGCAGTCCAGTTGACGAACTCTCTGGCGGTTAACGACATCCTCGCAGTGGTTATCGTCGGGGTGCTCGGTGCTGCGGTGTATATCTTGACACTACGCTGGCCCGAGTCACACGGAGCATCTCCCTTGACCCTCGTCATGGTGACCTTCGGAATAGGGATGGTCATCGAGCAGCTCGCAATCAGGAAATGGGGAAGCGATTCGAGGACGGTTCCGGCGCTGCTCTCTGGTCACTTCACCGTTGATGGACTCTACGTACCGCAGCAGGGTTTGCTCCTCGTGCTGGTCGCACTGCTACTCGTTGGCTTCTTCGGTTGGGCCCAACGCCACACCAACGTCGGCCGCCAGCTCCTCGCATTGGGAAGCGCTCGGACCTCGGCAAAGTACTACGGGATAAATGACCTATCTATGGTCACGGTGGCCTGGATAATCGCCTTTGCAGTCCTGGCGATAGTCGGTGTGCTCTATCTACCGCTCACCGGCGTTTCAATGTCAGCGGACCTGACCTACGGGATCGACGCCTTCGCCGCTGCGGTGGTTGGCGGGCTCGGGAATCCGGCGGGCGCTCTGGCCGGTGGATTGATAGTCGCACTGGTGGTGAACCTGGTTGGCGTCTACATCACCCCCAACGTCGCACACCTTCTCACCTTTGGGGTGCTACTCGGATTCTTGGTGCTGCGTCCAAATGGACTTACCGGAAATAAGGCCGATCTAGTCGGTCCAAGGGCTTAGGGGTGGATTGCTGATGTCACGATTTGCAGATGGTACACGGCTTCGAGATCTGAAGCGCCGAGCCCATTGCCCAAAGTGCCCGATCGAGTGCCTGATTACGAGCGAGGTACGTGCAGATGGATAGCTCAAAAAGCCAACCGAGAAGGGCATTTGGTGCGAGGCTGAAAGAAGTGGGCGCCGACAGTGTGGTAGTGGCGGTGCTAGTTGGGGTCTTCTTAGTCACCGTTTCTAGGCACACCGGTTTTAGCGTCAACGTAGCCATCACCTTTGGGCTATTTCTGATGCTAGCTATCAGTCTGCAACTACTACTTGGCTTTTCCAATCAAGCCTCCCTCGCTCAAGCCGCCGTATACGGCCTCGGTACTTACGTTTCGATCTTCGTCGAGACACACTTTGGCGTCCCTCCGGTGGTAGCGCTATTAGCTTCGATCGTCGCTGGCGCACTCTGTGGAGTCATTGTAGCCCTGCCACTATTGCGACTTCGAGAGCACTTCTTAGCGATGGGTACACTCGCATTTCAGGTCATGTTGTCTACGGGCTTTGACCACCTCAATGGGCTAACCGGCGGGGTGAATGGCGAGGTCGCACCCTTGGCGAAGCTGAACTCCCTCTCCATGCTGGGGTTAATACTTGGCGTGGACGCAGTTTTGGTCTTGGGGGTACGCCTTTTCCGGCAGAGTTCCCCCGGTAGGAGGATCCTGGCGGTCAAGACCGACGAGACGATGGCAATGTCGCTCGGTGTAAATGTGAAGGCGTTCAGGCTTGCTGCGGTGGTAGTTTCATTTGCGATAGCGAGCGCCGCTGGGTTCTTCTTTTCCGAGACAGCGGCGTTCGTCGCCCCGGACGACTTCAACCTAGCGGTGTCGCTAGCGGTGGTCGCTTCGGTGATCGTCGGTGGAAAGAGTTTGACTTGGAGCGCTCTGGTCGGAGCGGGGGTATATAGCATCTTGACCGGGTATACCACCAACCTCCCGGGCCTATCGGTTCTCATCCTCGGTGTGGCATTGATCGTGATACTGGGCTACCTCCCAGAGGGGGTAACCGGCGTGTATTCGCCAGCTGGAGAGGCACTCGCCAAATTCAGATTGAAGCGGTCAGCTGCCGAAGGTACTCCGGTTTCTCGAATTCGCTCCGGCCAGGACGATTCCGTACCCGCCGGTGCTCAGCTAGGCCTAGCCCAGGACCAAGGGTCAGAGCAAGGATCCGACAAAGTGTCGGGCAAGTTGTCGGACAAAGGGTCGATCGGCTCGGTTGTCGGAGCTAAGCCAACGGAGGGGGCCCAATGAGCGCCGAATTGACCCCTGGTTTGTCGCCTTCGGTGCTGGAGATTTCTGGACTCTGCAAGAGCTTTGGCGGAGTGAGTGTTCTCTCTGAATTCGATTTAAAGGTCGAGAGCGCCGAGAGGGTAGCGTTGGCGATCCTCGGCCAAAATGGCGCCGGTAAGACGACTTTGATGAACCTCGTCACCCGGCTGATTCCGTACGACAAGGGATCGATTGAGATATTTGGCCACAAGACGTCCCAGTTATCGGCTAAGGACCTTCCATCGGTTGGTGTTGCACGTACCTTCCAGACCCCACGTCTTTTGGTCGAGGAGACGACCTTGGACAACGTCATCCTGGGAGCACTGGCCCGCCAGGACGTCTCGGGTAGGGGGCGGGTGAAGAGGGCTAAAGAAGTGGCGAAGGAAGCCCTAGAGTTCGTCGGACTTTCGTCGGTCGCAAATCGTTACGTAAAGAGCCTTCCCTTTGGAAATCGAAAGGTCGTGGAACTCGCCAGGGCGTGGGCGATGGGACCAAAGGTAATGCTCCTCGACGAGCCGGCCGCCGGATTGAGCAACGACGAGGAGAAGGATCTGTGCAAAATTCTCGCCGCAATCAGGGATCAAGGAGTGGCTTTGATATTGATCGAACACCGTATGGGACTAGTGGCCGAGGTGGCGAAGAGCGTAGTGATGATGGACGCCGGCAAGGTGGTCTTCACGGGCACGCCTTCGGAAGCGCTTTCGAGCGAGGTGGTTCGAGAGAGGTACCTCGGAAGCGGTTTTGAGGCCACTTCGCTCCTCAACGGCCCCAAAGATGCACCCTTATTCCACTCGGAGTTGACATCAGAGCTGACACCGGAGATGACGAAGGAGGGTGAAAGAAGGTGAATTCCGCTAAGGGGTCCCTCGAGGTGGCAGAGACTAAATCTGGAGATGGCCGGTCATCGTCTATAGTGTACGATTCTACTCAACCCGCTCTAGGGTGCACCGACATTGTCTTTAATTATGGGGTGCTGCGTGCCCTGAGGGGCGTGTCGTTGGAAGTTGGTGTCGGTAGCTCGGTTGGCGTGGTGGGAGTCAATGGAGCCGGGAAATCTACCCTTTTAGGGGTGCTTTCCGGCCACCTGTCCGCTAGCAGCGGCGGCCACTCAACTTTCGGCGTTGACCTACACGGCAGGGGACTAAGGGACCATATGCGAAAAGGGGTGGTACTAGTACCCGAGGGCCGCCACGTGATAGGCAAGCTTTCGGTCTATGACAACCTACTGCTCGGGAGATCGTGCTTTGGCTTCAAGAAACCGGAGAAGTCCCTCCTCGATTTCGTATTCGAGGTCTTCCCCGAGGTCTACGGGAGGAGGGACTTGAAGGCCGGGGCGCTTAGTGGGGGTGAGCAACAGATGCTCGCCATTGCCCGGGCCCTTCTGGCACAGCCGAGGATCCTCCTCTTAGACGAGCCTTCACAGGGTCTGGCTCCTAAGGTCCAAGAGAGGCTGGCCTCTTCCTTTGCCGCCCTTTTGAAGTCTGGCGTTACCATGCTGATAGTAGAGCAGAACCTCTCTTTTGCTAGGTCATGCACCAGTTCGATCTACGCGCTAGCCCAGGGCGAGGTGAGGTTTCATGGTGATTGGGAGAGCTTCGCTTCCAAGGCCGACCTTCTTGAGGAGTACCTATAACCAAGGTGAAATTGCCAGGGAGAAATTGCCAGGCTAAAGGCCAAGGTCCCTTAGCTGGCTGGCCCACCGTTAGGCCTCTGAGTTCGTGGACCTTCCCAGAACGATTCGAAGGGCCGTCCTGATAGTGGTCGGCTCTCGTTCTGGTATTGCGTGGGTCATCACGGTAATTGCAATCCTCGCACGATGTCTCGCTATCGCATACATCGCTTCGAGTGAATTGCGTTGCTGACAGGATTTTAGGAGGATCCGATGCTCGGTCTCGGACTGTAGGTCGATATGGGGCTTGTCTCTTAGCCATATCGAGCGATAGAGGCTACTTCTGTCCTGGAGTCGGTGGAGGTCTTGTAGTAGTAGGACCGGCGACTTAGACGAATGGATGTCGTGGAAGATGGCGTCTGCGGCCATCCAATCCTCCCTAGCGTCGTCCTCCGATGCGACCTGCATCACGCTGAGCATCTCCTCCATCCGCGCTAGATCGGACTCCTCAAGGTGGGGGACGGTTTCGTA
Organism: Acidimicrobiaceae bacterium; assembly: GCA_013044415.1. Classification (GTDB taxonomy): domain Bacteria; phylum Actinomycetota; class Acidimicrobiia; order Acidimicrobiales; family Acidimicrobiaceae; genus JABEUN01. Next base: position 196 of record JABEUO010000073.1, on the reverse strand, counting down.
TGTGGCCAAAGCTGATAGCAGTATGCGCTGGGCCGAAACGGCCTCTAGGTCGTCGAGTCTAAAAGATGCAACCCTAGCCCTTCGATTCGGTTCAGCGAAAACCAGGCCCTCCTCCTGGAGCATGCGGAGGGCCTCTCTGAGCGGTGTCCTACTCACGCCGTACTGATCGGCTAACTTGCCCTGAGAAAGAATCGCC
>JABEUO010000072.1 GCA_013044415.1 Acidimicrobiaceae bacterium | reverse complement strand
TCAATCGGCTCGTATCCTTCGACGCCAGCCATAACGTACGCTCCCAAAAAATGTCGCGCTCAGCTACTAGAGTCTAGAACTAGCTAGATCTTTTCCGGAGGACACATTGGCGAAGCAGTTGCTTGATTACGAAACGGCGCAGAGGGTCCTGGGCGCATCCCTTGCAGAAGGGGCCGACTTTGCCGAGGTTTTTGCCGAGGATTCGATGAGTTCGATTGCTTCGCTAGACGACGCAAAGATCGACGAATTGAGTGCCGGCCACTCTAAAGGCGTCGGAATTAGGGTTATCTACGGCGAGACGACGGGATTCGCCTACACCTCCGAGTTCGACGAAAGATCCTTGATTGAGGCGGCTAAGGCTGCACGCGCAGTAGCCAAGTCCTCTAGCGGTGCAAAAACGATCGAGCTCGAGGCGGCAAGGGGTGGATTCCAAGGTGAAAGGGTCCGGATTGACAAGGCTCGCCAAGTGGAGTTGCTTCGCAGGATGGACGATACCGCACGCTCCTTAGGCAAGGAGGTCACTCAGGTAGTTGCCGTTGTCGGCCAATCCTCGCGGAGGATGACCGTAGCCAACTCCAACGGACTCTTTGTCGCAGACGAGCAGATCCGCTCCCGGTTGATGGTCAACGCAATAGCTAAGGGTGACACGGGTCTGCAGAGCGGCTACGACACCATCGCATTGACCATCCCCCTTGAAGAGTTGCTCGAAGAGATCGACATCGACACGATCGCCAAAAATGCTGCGAGGCTCGCGCTGTCTAAACTAGATGCGAAGCCGGCCCCCTCTGGTGCGCTTCCGGTAGTCATCAAGGGTGGAAGCGGAGGGATTCTTTTCCATGAAGCATGTGGTCACGGCCTCGAAGCAGACCACATCCAAAAAGGAGTTTCGGTCTATGCGAACCGCATAGGTGAGAAGGTCGCAAGCGACCTGGTCACCTTGGTCGACGATGCCACGGTAGGAAAAGAATGGGGCAGCTTTCAATACGACGATGAGGGGCACCCAGCAGCACGAAATGTGCTAATCGAAGATGGGGTTCTCGTCGACTATATGTGGGACAGAAATCGATCAGCCAAGTCGGATCATCCCCAGAGTGGAAACGGCAGAAGGCAGAGTTACAAGCACCTTCCTATGGTTAGGATGACCAACACCTACATGCTCGCTGGCCAGGAGGACCCGGAGAATATTATCTCCTCGACCCCAAAGGGTGTCTATGTGGCGAAGCTGAGCGGCGGCCAAGTGAACACAGCGACCGGCGACTTCGTCTTCGGGACCTCCGAGGCATACCTGATCGAGAATGGAAAGATTACAACCCCCCTTAGGGATACCAACCTCATCGGCAATGGACCAGAAATCCTCTCCCTTATAGACGCAGTCGGAAACGACTTTTCTATGACCCCCGGAACCTGCGGCAAAGACGGTCAGAGCGTTTCGGTGGGTTGCGGACAGGCTACATTGAGGGTTTCGCAGATGACTATCGGAGGAACCGCAGATGCCTGATATCGAAGAGCTTGCGAGAAGGATTATCGACGACGCCAAGACCAACGAAGAGGTCGAGGTGGTAGCGAGCCGTTCGGTTGAAACCGAGATAAGAGTCTATGAAAAAGAGGTCGAATCACTAACCCGAGCCGAATCGAAAGGCGTCGGGATAAGGGTCGTCGTAGACGGACGAGTGGGCTTCGCTCACTGTGGCAGCTTCGACGAGGAGTCGATAAGAGAGGCCCTTGAATCCGCACGGGACAATGCCAGATTCGCTACTCCGGACGAGTTTGCCGGCCTCGCCGAGCCAGATGGCATCACCCCAACCCCCCTCGACTTAGTAGACCCAGATTTCCACAGGGCATCGACGGAGGAGAAAATCGCCCTAGCAAAAGAGCTAGAAAAAATGGCACTGCTAGGCGATTCAAGAATTTCCAAGATTGAATCTACCGACTATGCCGACGTCGAATCAGAGGGCTTCATACTCAGCACCAAGGGGATCAAATCACACACCCGGGCGACCTTCGCCTACGTTTCCGCTAGCGCAGTCGCCAACCAAGGCGACGATACCAAAACTGGCGGCGGTTACAGCGTTGCGAGGGGTTTTGGGGGTATAGACCTGGAAAAAGCGGCTAGTGACGTCGTTAAGCGGGCAACCGAACTCCTGGGGGCAGAAAAGCCAAGCTCACGTCGGCTCGTGGCGGTACTCGATCCGAGGATCACCGCCACCCTCTTGGCGATCGTTGGGGGATCCTTATCCGCCGATTCCGCCCAGAAAGGACGTTCGATGTTCGGCAACCGCCTCGGCGAAGAGGTGGCGAGCAGTCGGTTCGACCTCATGGATGATCCTACCGAACCACTGGCGAGAGGGGCTAGCCAGTTCGACGGAGAGGGTCTGGCCTGCCGGAGGAATCATCTGATAAAAGATGGCGTCCTACAGACCTTTCTCTATGACTCCTATACCGCCCGCAAAGAAAACAGGACCTCTACAGCATCTGCAACAAGGGGATACTCCTCCACCCCGTCGCCGGGTCCAATGGCACTCATCCTTAGACCGGGGACGAAATCCCAGGATGAGATAGTCGCCGAGATAGCAGATGGCATTTTAATCAGGTCAATTTCTGGGGTGCACTCTGGGGTCAACCCGATTTCGGGAGACTTTTCTGTCGGTGCCGAGGGCTTCTTGATCAAAAATGGGCAGATTGCTTCGCCTTTCAAAGAGGCCACCATCTCCTCCACGATCCAGAAAATGCTCATGGGAACGGTTGAGATCGGATCAGACATCGAATGGCTCCCGGGGATCTCCGCTGGTCCGACGGTTGCGATCGAAGAGATGAACCTTTCTGGGGTATAGTTGCAAAGCGCAGGATCCGACGGAACGAATAGATTCACCCGTGTCGATTTTCATACGCACACGATGTACTCCGGCGATTCCACAACGACCCTCGAGGAGTTTAGCGAGGCTTTTTCGCTCTCGACTTTAGACAAGGTCGCAATCACCGACCATCTGACCTGCCGAGGAGGTCGAGAACTGCGCAGACTCTTCGGGGAGAGGATAATCCTAGGTCAAGAATTCAGGGTCAAGGAGGGGGAGATGATCGCCCTGTATATAGAGCGGGAGATTCCACCGTCGCTGGACGCAAAGGAGGCCGCAAAAAGGATCCGTTCCCAGGGCGGCCTCGTCTACATCCCTCACCCCGGCGACAGAAAAAGAGCTTCGATGAGCTTCGAAACCCTTTCGCGCCTTGCCCCGGAAGGAGTAGTAGACATAATCGAAGTTGCAAACTCAAAGATAAAGGACGCCCACTTGATGAACCAGGCTAGGGACCTGGCCAAACAGTATGGGATCCCAATAGCCGGGGGATCGGATTCACACGTCCCTTCGAGCCTAGCGAGCAGTTTTGTGGACCTAAAGGAGTTTCACGACTCACCCAGCCTGCTTGCAAGCCTCGCTGGAGAAACCGACATCCATTACAGCTACTGCGATCCTCCCAGGCCATGGAGGGCGCGGGTGCTTCCTTCGGTTACCGATCTATGAAACTTCCACCAAGGGGCGCTTTGACCAAACAAGACCGCAGCTAAGCGGCGTCGGTCGTCCCCTTAGCCGGCGAAGGGGCAGAAGACTCCGTGGGGGTCGATGGAGCCTTTGAATCCTCGGCTTTGCTCCCCTGGTTCGCTACTTGGGCTGGCTTGGCAGAACTCGAGGTGGACCTGGAATCGTTACGGTAAAAGCCACTCCCTTTAAAGGTGATCCCGATGCTGCCGAAAACTTTGCGTAACTCGGCCCCACAGTTTGGACACACTGTCAGCGGATCGTCTTTGAACGACTGGACAACCTCCAAATGCTGGCCACAACCTTTACACGCATATTCATAGGTTGGCATCACGCCTCCACCGTTAGCACTTGAACCGTTTGAGTGCTAATTCTAGACGGTTCGACCGGAAATTTGGCGCCGGAGTTCACCAGAAGTGGAAGTGGTCAGCAGAAATATATCCCGGCCACGCTCCCTCAGTTAACTCCGAATGGCCCGATCGTCTATCATGGGTTTCTATGTTGAAAATCAACAAGGTAGTGATACCAGCGGCCGGACTGGGAACAAGGTTCTTGCCCGCCACTAAGGCACAGCCAAAAGAGATGCTGCCTATCGTCGACAAACCGGCCATCCAGTACATCATCGAAGAAGCCATAGCGGCGGGCCTAGACGACATCTTACTGATCACTGGCCGCGGCAAGAGGACCCTCGAGGACCACTTCGACAGGTCTTTCGAACTCGAGTACTACCTGGAGTCTGCTGGAAAACTCGCAGAGCTAGAGCTGATACGGTCTATCTCAAACCTCTCCTCCATCCACTACGTACGACAGGGCGCACCATTAGGCCTAGGGCATGCGGTATTGGCGGCAAGGGCGCATGTGCGCGAGGAACCCTTTGTTGTGATGCTCGCCGACGACATCATGGAGGAATCGTCGAACCTGCTCGATAGGATGCTCGCCACCTTTTACCACCACGGAAGGTCGGTAATTGCGCTGAAGCGGGTTTCAAGGGATGAAATCTCGTCATACGGGGCCGTCGGCTACGACCAGGTCGCCGAGGGGATAGTCCGGATTACGAAGATCGTGGAGAAGCCCACCGCAGAGGAGGCGCCCTCCGACCTAGCGGTCATGGGTAGATACGTGTTTACCTCTGAAATATTCAACTGCCTCGACACAACCAAACCGGGCCGAAACGGGGAGATCCAACTTACCGACGCTATCGCACAGCTTTCCGAGCAGCAAGCGATCTACGGAGTTGTATTCGAGGACGGACGGTATGACATTGGTTCCAAGCTCGATTATCTAAGGGCGACGGTTGAACTAGCCCTAAAGCGCAAAGACCTCGGGCCGGCCTTTAGGGAGATTCTGCTTGACATTATGGCTAGGGACGCCGGTGAGCAACTCGGCATCGATCTACCTTCGGGCGGATTCCCGAAAGATGCCTCTGGAAATCTCCAGCGGCACACGTGAATTCCCAGGCCTTTATAACTAGCCACCAATAGCAACTAGCTTTTAAAACATGATTCCCCTCGAAGAGGCCCAGGCCCACGTATTTGCCCAACTCACTCAGCTAGGCGTCACTACTGTCAAGTTGTCAGAGGCGAGAAGCCTATTTACCGCCACTCCTATTAGGGCAAGTGTGTCGGTTCCTCCCTTTGACAATACTGCGGTCGACGGATACGCAGTTAGGTCTACAGATCTAAGAGGTGCCTCTTTAGAAAGTCCGGTGGTCCTACAGGTGGTAGGGACTCTAGCCGCAGGTGAATCGGCCAATTTAGAAGTAGGGCCAAACACCGCGGTGCGTATTATGACCGGTGCTCCCATACCAGAGGGTGCCGACAGTATCGTCATGGTTGAAGATACTTCAAAGGGTCCGAATGACACCGTGTTGGTCTACGCCCCCACATCCATTGGGGGCAATATCCGAAACGCTGGGAGTGATATAGCAAGCGGAGACGTGGTATTCCCCGCTTACACAGAGATCACACCAGCGGTAATAGGTTCTATCGCCTCTGTCGGACTCACTGAGGTTGAGGTGATCAAAAGGCCGAGGGTCGCCGTAATTTCCACGGGTTCCGAACTCACCGACGAAGTCCCGCTACCCCTGGGCAAGATCCGAGACTCCAACAGGCCGAGCCTGATGGCGGCGATCACAGAAATGGGCGCAGAACCGATCGACTATGGTCCCGTACCAGACGACTACCAACAACTAAAAGAGGTCTTCACCAAGGCGAGCAAAGAATGTGATGCCGTGGTAACCTCGGGTGGCGTCAGCGTTGGTGACTTCGACTACTCGAAGAAGGTCCTGGAAGAGATCTCCTCAAACCAAATGAGGTGGATGCAGATCTCGATTAAGCCGGCGAAGCCATTCGCGTTTGGAATGATCGGTTCAAAGCCCCTCTTTGGACTGCCTGGAAATCCAGT
>JABEUO010000071.1 GCA_013044415.1 Acidimicrobiaceae bacterium | reverse complement strand
TCACCCCCGCTAGTCACCAAGACCGTTTCGGGAGTAACTAGCCTCACCATCCCCATCAACTCGATGACCACCGTCCCTTCGGTAGCCGGTGACGGCATCACATACCGCGTCTACGCTACGAAAATTCCTTCGAGGACCGGCTATGTGCTAATTGCGGCCCCACTCAGCTCAATCTCCGACACTCTGCATCAGTTAGATATCGTCGAGTTGCTGGTATCGGTTGGCGTACTACTCCTGATCACCTCCGCCGGTGGGGCGCTGTTGAGGATTGGTCTAAAACCACTCAACTCGATGACCGAAACTGCGGGAGCGATAGCCGACGGTGATTTGACCCGGAGGGTGGAGACCCAAATAAAAAATGATGAGGTCGGTAAGCTCGCTAGTGCGCTGAATAAAATGCTCACCCGGATAGAAAATGCCATGGACTCGTCCCGAAGCTCCGAAGAGCGACTGAGGCGATTCGTCGCAGACGCCTCACACGAGCTGAGAACCCCACTCACCTCGATACGAGGATACGCCGAACTATTTCAGAGGGGGGGCATACAGGGTCCAGAGCAGACCGCTCGGGCGATGCAGAGGATCGAATCCGAGGCAATAAGAATGTCGGCCCTAGTTGAAGACCTACTACTCTTAGCAAAGCTCGACCAGGATAGATCGGTGGAGTACTCCAGGGTCGATCTAGCGCAGATAGCCAGGGACGCGATAGAGGATGCCAGGGCGGTCGAGCCGACGAGGCCTATCCGCCTCTCGGGCCTCGATCACGCACTAGTCAACGGGGACGCTAACCGTCTAACCCAGGTAGTAGCAAACCTCCTCTCCAACGCAAGGAGTCACACCTCGGAGACCACCCAGGTCGAATTGAGGATCGAGGAGATCCACGGAGAACCTAAGCACTCCTCTTCGATTCCATACGCAGTTGCAACCGCAATACCGATAGTAAAAGGACCCGGTGAGCCGGAGAAGAGACCCAACGACTGGATCCGGCTCATGGTCCGAGACGCCGGCCCCGGGATCGCCGGCGATGACCTCTCCAAAGTCTTTGAGAGATTCTTCAGGACAGATTCCTCAAGATCGAGAACCCAAGGGGGGTCGGGGCTAGGCCTTTCCCTCGTTGCGGCCATTGCCGAGGCACATAACGGGCAGGCGTGGGTATCGTCTAAGGGACTCGGAGAGGGCACGACCTTTGGGGTAGACATACCCGCCTACCTACCCTTTAGTCTCAACCAGGACCCTGGGACATCCGATGATCAGGGCAACGCTAGTACAAATGCCGACTTAGACCACTACCAAGCTGGCACCACCTCGCAGAGCGAAAACGACTCCATTGCTGCCCCGCAGGCCGAAGTCGACCAAAAGTCATAGCTCCTGAGCGACGATTTAGGCCTATGCGCTCGACATGACCTCCAAAGTTAGCTAGCTTGTCACATGTGAGTGATCAGAAGAATCATCGAGAATTACCCCCGGGAATGGCCGAGCAGCTAGCTGGTCCTTCCTACCAAGGATTGGCCACCTTCGCCCAGCTACCCTACCTGACCGAAAGGGAGCAACTCGAAAGGTATCGACCGGACGCAGCGATTGTCGGAGCGCCTTGGGATGACTCGACGACCAATAGGCCGGGGGCCCGCTTCGGACCGAGGGCACTTAGGGCACTGGCCTATGGCCCAGGAACCTACAACCTTGACCTCGAGTTCGAGATCTTTGAGGCCCTCAGCGTCGTGGACTATGGCGACGCTATTACCAAGCACGGAATGACCGACGAGTCCCATGCCGCCATCCGAAAGAGGGTCGGCGAAGTGGCGTCACTCGGAATCGTCCCGATAGTAATCGGAGGCGACCACTCGATCACCTACCCCTCCGCATCCGCAGTGGCGGCGGAGTACGGGTGGGGGAAGCTAGGTGTGATCCATTTCGACGCCCATGCCGACACGGCGCTTGAGATCGATGGCAACTTAGCCAGTCATGGAACTCCAATGAGGCGACTCATCGATTCGGGTGCGGTAATGGGAAGGAACTTCGTCCAAGTAGGCCTCAGGGGCTACTGGCCCCCAAAGGAAACCTTCGACTGGATGCGGGACCAAGGGATGAGGTGGCACACTATGCAGGAGGTCTGGGAGAGGGGTTCAAGGGCAGTCATCGAAGATGCCATACGGGAGGCGTCTGAGAACTGCACCGCCATCTATTTAAGCGTAGACATCGACGTATTAGACCCGGGCTTCGCCCCAGGTACCGGGACTCCCGAACCCGGCGGAATGCAGCCCGCCGACCTACTCAAGGCGGTGAGGCAAATAACCTCGTCTATCGATATTTCCGGAATGGACGTCGTCGAGGTCTCTCCCCCTTACGACTGGGCCGAAATGACCATCAACAATGCCCACCGAGTGATACTCGAAGCCATTAGTGGAATGGGAAGAAGGAAGATGCAGTTTAATAGTGGTAGTAAGGCCTAGAGCTGCCGGCTCGGTGAGGAAATACTGCCCAGTATCGGTCAACTCTAAACCCGTCACAGCTCATCCTGTCGCAGCTAGACCTGTTACAGCTGAATCATTTTGCTGAATCATTTTAAGGAGTCAAATTGACCATCGACTATGTCGATCAGATAACCAAATCAACCCTCGGACTCATTGAACTGGCAAAAAAGACTCCCCAAGACCTCGAGGTGCCGACCTGTCCGGGCTGGTCAATCTTGGATCTGCTGGATCATGTCACCAAGGTGCAAAAGCGGGCGGCATTGCGAATCGGCAAATCAATCGATGTTGAAGTCCAAAATGATTCTCCTTCCAAAGGCATCGATGAGGCCATTTTGCGATCAACCACCGCCCTAGAAGAACTGACCAGCGGTTTTTTATCCGCTGATGACGGAGCGAAGTGCTGGAACTGGACGGGATCAAACCAGACCGTAGGGTGGATGAAGAGGCGCCAAGCGCAGGAAGTCACCGTACATCTCTTCGACGCCCTACTAACGAGCGATCAAAGCGGTGATACTAAGGCACTAGTAGAGATGGCCAATATCACCCCGGAATTGGCAAAGGACGGCATCGTAGAGTACTTTGAGGTCTTTGTGGGTCGGCTCTTAGCCAAAGGCTCAGTACCGGAGCACTCGCTTCACCTCCACGGCATCGGCCAAGAAGGGGCCGAGTGGATCCTCTCCAACGACAAAGGGTCTTTGGTCGTGTCAGAGGGACACCAAAAGTCGGACGTCGCCCTAAGGGGTGAAACACCTCTCCTTCTGCTCTGGACTTGGGGACGGGTAGAAAGGGATCGACTCGAAGTTTTGGGCTCTACAGAAGTACTCTCTTCGTGGGAAGCCTTCTTGAGGGGAATCTAGCAGAGGTATCCCGCCGCCTCGCATGGCGTCTTCTGAATCTTAACCGATCTCTCTGCCTAGGGTAGAGTTTTCGTCTTCTGGGAGCCAGACACTAAGATCGACTAGGTGAAACTGAAGCAGTACCAGGTAGACGCCTTCACGTCCTTGCCATTTACCGGTAATCCAGCGGCGGTATGTCCAATGGAAAGTTGGCCCGACGACCGCCTACTACAAGCCATCGCCGAGGAGAACAACCTTTCAGAGACGGCTTTCTTCGTCCCCGCTGAAGGCGGCTATGAATTGCGGTGGTTCACTCCTGCTTCCGAGGTCGACCTATGCGGTCACGCTACACTGGCGTCTTCGCACATAATCTTCGACCTATTTGATCACCCTGACCCGATCATCAACTTTGCGACCCGGAGCGGAAACCTAAGCGTCAAACGACGGGACGGTCTCTTGGAAATGAATTTTCCCGCCGCAACTCCCCAACCCCATCCACAGTTCGAGACCCTCACTGCCGGACTCGGACGTCAACCAATCGAGGTTCTTTGCGCATTCGATTATATCGCCGTCTTTGAAGACGAAGCAGAAGTTCGAGCGATCGATCCGGACTTTACGATTCTTTCGAAACTCGATCTGAGGGGGGTCGCAATCACCTCCAGAGGATCTGACACGGATTTCGTAAGTCGCTTCTTTGCCCCGAAATTAGCCGTACAGGAAGACCCGGTAACGGGATCCACCCACTGCGAATTGGCGCCATTCTGGCTCGAAAGAACGGGCATAAATCCGCTCCAGAATACTTAAACATTCTTAAGCACTCCTTTTCTTTTCGCTCCCCAGCCGTCGAGTCTCCCCTGTCCCCACCACGGGGACAGGACTCATA
>JABEUO010000070.1 GCA_013044415.1 Acidimicrobiaceae bacterium | reverse complement strand
TGTTCAATGGGCGACAATACTATCCACTACCTCGGCCACGTTAGGATGATGGCGGCTGTCCAGCCATTCATTTCCGGTGCAATCTCAAAGACGGTCAATATGCCAGAAGAGGCGACCGTTGAGGAGATTGAAAAACTACATTTTGATGCATGGAAGATGGGGATTAAGGCTGTCGCTATCTACCGCGACAACTGCAAGGTGGCTCAGCCGCTTTCGACTACTAAGGCAACATCTCTAACCGATTTGGAGCTGGCGAAAAAGGTCGAAGAGCTTGAGAAGGCGCTCAATACTCAGACCGTCGTAGTGAAGAAACCGATGCGGGAGCGCCTGCCAAGACGCAGACGCTCGGCGACGTTTGCTTTCAGGGTCGCTGACTGTGAAGGTTATGTAACGGTTGGAGAGTATGACGATGGCAGGCCTGGCGAAGTGTTTATGAAGGTTTCCAAGCAGGGTTCTACTCTCGCTGGGATCATGGATGCTTTTTCAATTTCCGTTAGCCTTGGTCTACAGCATGGAGTTCCCCTTTCGACCTTTGTCCGCAAGTACACGAACATGAGGTTTGAACCGGCGGGAATGACCGACGATCCAGACATCAGAATCGCCGCTTCGCTCGTGGACTACATATTCCGACGATTGGCAGTTGACTACCTACCATTGGACGAGCGCCTCGACCTTGGGATTCAGACGGTCCAAGAGAGGACCCAGCCACTGCTATTTCAGGATGATCCGGTAGCAATAGTCGATTCTTCGATGTCTGACTATTCTCACGAGACTCATGCGGTGGCTCCTGGCTTGAACCTGTTATCTCGGGAGGCAGCAAAGGACTCCCCGTACTGCTATCAGTGCGGAAATGCTATGCAAAGAGCCGGATCCTGCTTTGTCTGCACTAGCTGCGGCACCACTAGTGGATGCAGTTGATTCTCGAGAGCATATTGGGGCGGAGAATATAAGACCGGAGAGTATAAGACCGGAGAGTGTTAGCAAGGTCTATATGAGTCGCCGAACGGTTCATGCTCGCCAATCGTACCATTGGCCGCCCTGGAGCTAGTGCTTAGGGGCGGCCAAGAGGCCTTTAGAAACTGATCACTGGATCCTTTGCAATTATGGAACCGGACCGCTCGTAGGGACAATCTGGGAAAAGTGAATTACTACCGACCCACCATCGTGGTCGAAGACACGTCATAAGGGCACGTCGTAAGGGCCTTGAGCAACTGGAACGTCGCCCAAAAGGTCAAGGTAGATGTAGTCCACAGAGTTGTCGACTCGGGCCCAAAAAATTAGGTACTTTGTGATGAACTTCCGTATGTGAAAACCGGTAGTCCACTTTGACCGGGGAACCTGACCGGTACCTTCGACAAAGGATCGGTGACACGGGAGGAGACCTGATTTCCAACAGATTCCACATTGGGTCGGTTCCAAAAGCCCTTTCCGTCTATTAGACAAGGCGGAGTTCCGGCGGGCCGACCATGTGCGACATACGAAGGATCCGTGGGTGGTAAGAAAACCAATGCATTTCGTTGTGTAATGGATTTTGTTCTCGACGCGTTTAAAATTTCCAATGTCCACCGTGGACCAACTCTCGGTGACCCAGGTCCGAAGGGTTAGGACACCTTTTGTTCAGTTCGATTTCCCTGAGAGAGGTAGTTTTTTGGTCAATTGCCGATTAGGTGGTCGAAGGCCCAGGGATGGAATCGCACCCTTGAGCAAAGGAGCGCAAAACAGTCGATCTATAAGGTGCCGCCTCTTTGCTATCGCCTCATAGACGGTACCGCTAAGAGCTAAGGGCCATCCGGAACCAACTCGACACCATAACCAATTCAATTTCGGATATTTGTCTCTAGCGATTTCTAATACCGCCAAGGGGCCAGTCGCGATTAAGCCTTCCCGTATCACCATCAGCCTATCTCGTGGATTGTAAGCGAGGAGTGGATCTTGTGGGGAAAGTTCCTGATAGGGCAGCGTTGTCACCCGCCATCCATCAAGCACGTTGGCGAAGTGGCTGCACATATCGCACTCTGAATCGAAGATGACTGTCAGTTGGGAGACTGTAGAGGGAGACCTCGAATCTAAGTCCGAAGATTGTAGCCCGGAAGATTGTAGCCCACTTTCAAGGATGTTGGCAGTCCCTTCCTCGCTTTCCATACCGCTACGTTTCAATATTGTTCTTTCAGGGTAGGTCTCCCTCCATACTAGTCGTCAAGGGTGTGATCGAATTTTGACCTTGAGATATGAAATCTCTAGGTCTCTAGGCAAAGACCTATTGGCTAAAAACTTAAGGAACTCCGGCTCGCCCTGTTGGTTCAGAAAGGTGCTGATCGAACTTGAGGTGTGAGATGCTGGATCTAAGGCCAGCCATCCAGGATGAGATTTGCGCTAAGCCTCCGGATATTCACGAGTAATCACCGTTAGATTAATCACCGTTAGATATCCGTGATGACGCCAGTTGCCAAGTGAAACCTACCGGGTGCTCGCTAAGGTTAGGCTCAATGGAATCGCTTGAGCCAGCTATCTATTATTTCGTTGCTCCAGTAGCCATAGTCCTAGTGTTAGCATGGATTAGCAGCCGATATTTGGGAATCTCTTTCCGTGTTGATGAGGACGGCGTCGTTGTGGAGGTGCAGAGTTGAAGAGGCTTGTCAACCTATTACTGCTTGGGTTGGAGGCAATGGGTTGGCTGGTCTTTTTCTTGGGGTTTGCCGAATTGACTCGCAGGTTCATCCGCCGTTACCAGCGACTAGAAGTTGTAGGCGACTCCATGGAGCCTACCCTCTCCGATGGCGACAAAATTCTCGTCAGGAAGGGAATTGCTCCCATTCCTGGATCGCTGATAGTTTTCGCCGACCCGAGGGAGCGCACCAGGCTTCTCGTGAAGCGAGCACAAAGTGTCGGGGCTGGAGAAGTCGTCGCAATAGGTGATAATGCCGACGCATCCACGGACTCCAGGCACTTTGGACTCATCCCACTTAGTGAGCTTATTGGCGTGGCATTCTATCGCTATTTCCCCGTAAGTTCGGCCGGAAGGATTTAAAAGATGAGCTCATTATCGAAATCATCTAGAGTATAGAATATGGCGTCGCTCCGTGAAGAAGTTGCAGAGGTGCTTAGCCCCTCATTCATCGATGACATCGGTTCAATTAGCGTGGAAGAACTTCGGCGGCGTAGAGACCAGGCAATCCATATCGAATCGGTTGTGTCCTATACACGTCGGTTAGTGCAGGCGATGATCGACATCGCTGAAGCTTCTAATGCTACTTCAGATTCCAGCGAACTAATTGGCGAATTGTCTGAGATACTTAGTGACGGTAACCCGCATAGTTCAGCTGGCAGACTAGTGGAAGTGGAGATCTCGGAGGAGGCCTCTCTACAGGCTGACCAGTTCTTGCAGGACTCCCTGGCCGGTCCACCTTCGAAGAGCGATCGGTTGGCGGAGACCGAAAGGGAGATATCTGAGATGAGACAACAGTTGCACTCGGTACTGGATCTGCTCTCATCTGAACTAGTCGAGCAGTACAAGAATGGTCGGGCCAGCGTAGAGGGCCTACTTGAGGATGTAAGGAAGGGCTAAGGACCTTCTCGGAATCTACGACCCGTCTCGCGGGTTGAAAAACATGACGCTGATCGGCTGACGACGTTGCGTCGGTCTTGCTTGCTAGTCGGAGGTTGTTCTCGATGCGTTTTGCTGTTCTGTCCTACCATACTTCGCCGTTGGCTCAACCCGGCGTTGGCGATGGTGGTGGAATGAACGTATACGTAAAACGTTTGGCATCGGCCCTAGTTCGATCTGGGGCAGATTGTGACGTCTATACCAGATCAACATCGGTCAATGATCCCTTGAAAATTGTCGTTGAACCTGGTTTTGTCGTTCACAACGTTCCAGCTGGTCCCCTTCGGCATCTCGAAAAAGAGGAACTTTTGGACCACGTCGACGAGTTTCGGGACGAAGTTCTTAGCTTGATGCTCGATTCCAATTCATTTATGCCGGATCTGATTCATTCGAACTATTGGCTATCCGGGATTGCTGGGCACACAATCAAACACGAACTGGACGTCCCAATGTTGACGACTTTCCACACATTGGAGCGAGTAAAGTCCTTCGGTCGGACGAGACCGGATGATGGTTACGACGAGGATTTTAGGGTCAAAAAAGAACTTGAAATAATGGGATGTTCAGATGCGGTGCTAGTTTCGTGCGCTCAGGAAATGATCCAGCTTGTCGACCTTTATGGCATCTCGGCCGAGAGGGTTGAGGTGGTCACGCCTGGAGTCGATCATGCATTTTTTGCCCCAGGCGCAAAGGCTATGGCTCGCCAAGCCCTTGGACTCGACCAGAATAAGAAGCTCCTCCTTTGGATCGGCAGAATTCAACCCCTAAAGGCACCTTCCATGGCGGTAGCTGCGCTTGGAATCCTGGCGAGGGAGTTCGATGTTGAGATGGTCATGATAGGTGGGCCGTCTGGAATCGAAGGGTCAGAAGAGCTGAATCTGGTAAGGAAGCTTGCTGAGTCCTACGGCGTTCAGGAGCGTTTGCACCTGATCTCACCACAACCCCACGAGACCATTTCCAGCTACTATCGAGCAGCGGATTTATGTTTCATTACCTCCAGAACTGAGTCATTTGGCCTTGTCGCCCTCGAGGCCGCTTCGTGCGGACTGGTAACTATCGCTTCGGATGTCGGCGGGCTCACCTCGGTGATAGATGGGGGGATGACCGGGATATTGGTTTCTGAACGGTCCCCAGAAAAGTTTGCAGAGGAGGCGGGCAACTTGCTGTCGCATCCAGAGCAGATGAAAGCTATGTCAAAGGCGGCGGTGGAGAAGTCATTCGGTTATACCTGGTCGTACGCCGCTCGACAGATGAGTTCTATTTCCAGATCTTTGCTTGCCCGAGAACTACTTAGTTGTAGCTAGTACCGATCCCGCAGGTCTGAATGTACTGCCGGGCTAACGGTAATGTTTGGGAAGGATAGGGTTATGTCCGCGTTTCCTATTTTTGTATGCTCGATCGGACAGGATTGTCAGCTAATTACTGGTTAATTATTGAGTCAACATCCGTTCAAACCTGCTTATTATCTGTTGTATGTTTGATCTGTGTTTTGTCGGCGGAGGCAAGATGGCGAGCGCCATCTTGTCTGGAATTGTTGAAGGTCCCGGCTCGCAAGGCAGGTCAATACATGTTTCTGAAAAGTTTGAGCCCGCTAGAAAGACCATCGTCGATCGCTTTCCTGGCGTGAGTGTATCTGCATCACCGGAACCCGCTAACACATTCGTGTTAGCGGTAAAGCCAAAGGATGCACCCTCGGCAGTAAGTGAACTGGAGATTTTGGTCAACACCCCCTCGGGTAAAACTGCAATTCCGCCCGTCCTAGTATCGATCGCCGCCGGGATAGATAGTGCCCATCTTTCAAGTTGGGCGCCGAGCTTTACCATCGTCAGAACTATGCCAAATACTGCGGTAGCCGTTGGCAAGGGTGTGGTTGCCATCGCCGCTGGAAAGGGTGCAGACGAGGAGGTTATGGCTAGGGCCGAGTCGCTATTTTCAGCCGTGGCGATGACCGTTAGGGTACCTGAATATCAAATGGATGCGGTTACCGCAATGTCTGGATCCGGCCCAGCGTACTTCATGTATTTCATAGAGGCCCTAGAAGAGGCCGGTGTCTCCCTCGGCCTACCACTCGATTTAGCCAGGAAACTTGCAATTTTGACCACTGTGGGTTCGGGACAGTTGGCGTTAGAGGATGGAAGGGATCCTCGTATCCTTCGGCTAGAGGTGACATCGCCGGGCGGCACAACCGCGAGGGGAATTGCTGAATTTGACCGAGGAGCCCTCAAGGCCACGATAACAAACGCGGTCTTTGCCGCTTACGAGAGATCCAAGGAACTTGGTAAGTAGGCAGCGAGGCTAAAAAGAGGTCGGTGACTTGGCTATGGGTTCTTCGAAAGAACCTTCCGATGAACTCGATG